>VGNW01000020.1 GCA_016865955.1 Chloroflexota bacterium
GCTTGGAGAGAGGGCGGTCAGATACCATCTCAAGTTGATGGACGAGCGCGGACTCACCAGGCTGGCGGGGCGGGATGGTCGCTTGTTGACAGAGCGGGGCATGGAAGAGGTAAAAAGCGCCCTGGTCAAGTATAAGGTCGGTTTCGCCATATCCAGAATAGAAATGCTGGCTTTCCGCACCGACTTCAATGCGAAGAAACGCACTGGCGCGATACCGGTGAATGTCTCCTTTTTCGCCAAGAGCAGATTCAATAAAGCAATTCAGGCGATGAGGCCGGCTTTCGAGGCGGGAATCTGTGTGAGCGACCTGGTAGCAGTCGCGTCAGAAGGTAAAAAGCTGGGGGAGTTTGTTGTTCCTGAGGGCAGGATAGGTCTGGCAACCGTCTGCAGCATTGTGATGAATGGTGCTTTACTCAAAGCGGGAGTGCCCATGGACTCAAGATTCGGCGGCATTCTCCAGGTTCGAGACCATAAGCCTTTTAGATTTGTGGAACTCATAAATTACGCAGGCTCGTCTCTGGACCCCTCCGAGGTGTTTATCAGGGCTAAGATGACGGCTGTTAAAGAGGCTGCCACGAAAGGGGAGGGTAAAATACTGGCTAACTTTCGCGAGATACCTGCCATTTGCCGGGGGATAGCAGAGGACGTAGTAGCCAGACTCAAGGAAGCCAGTTTGGGCGGATTGCTGGCTATAGGAAATACCAGCGAGCCTGTCTGTGAAGTCCCGGTGGAACTCAACAGAATCGGGATGATTCTTATGGGTGGTATGAATCCTGTGGCTGCTGCGGAGGAGGCGGGCATTGAGGCTGAAAATCATGGTATGGGTACCGTGATGGAATATAGAGAGCTAATAAAATTTAAGGAGTTGTGAATGAAAAAGGTTAAGGTTATACCCTGCCTGGACATAAGAGACGGAAGGGTGGTCAAGGGAGTCAAATTCGTCAACCTGAAGGATGCCAGAGACCCCGTGGAGGCGGCAAAGGCTTACTGCAAAGAGGGGGCGGATGAGCTGGTCTTCCTCGATATCTTTGCCACCGTACAGAACAGAAAGACAAGACTGGAATGGGTTAAAAGGGTCTGCGATGTGGTCACCGTACCCTTTGCGGTCGGCGGCGGCATAGGGAGCATAGAGGATATGCAGGAGCTGTTCAAGATTGGGGTAGACAAAGTCTCTATCAACACCGCTGCTGTGAAGAACCCGGACCTCATCAAACAAGCAGTCAAGAAATTCGGCAAGGGTAAAATCGTAGTTGCTATCGATGGTAAGAAAAACCCCAAAAACAGCAATTCGCCCAGGTTGGAGGTGGTAATAAAGAGCGGCACCGAGGGGACGGGGCTTGATATTGTAGAGTGGTCCCGAAAGGTGGAAAAACTGGGCGCGGGTGAAATTCTGCTCACCAGCAAGGATGCAGATGGCACCAAGAAGGGATACGATTTGGAGATGACGAAGGCATGCGCTGAGGCAGTCAAGATTCCTGTCACAGCTTCCGGAGGAGCTGGCAAACTGGAGCATCTTTATGAAGCAGTAACCATAGGTAAGGCTTCGGCGGTGCTGTGTGCCTCTGTTTTCCACTTCGGCGAGATAACGATACCTGAAGCTAAAAAATTTCTTAAAGAGAAAGGGATTCCGGTTTATCTCTAGAAACGCAAAACCGGAGTTCCTGCAGAAAAAGTAAATTCGAAATCAAATTAAAGAAAAGGAGTCTTACTTAGATGAATCTGAGACGACCAAATTCTAACGAGGCAACCAGATCGGCAAACCGTTCTCGCGATGTGGTGCCCAGCAGCGGCATCTGTACTCGCTGTATCGACGGCTGCCGTGGCAACTGCGAAGTATTCAGGGCGACGTTCCGAGGCAGGGAGCTCATATACCCGGGGCCGTTTGGCGAGATAACGGCTGGCTGCGACAAGAACTACCCTGTGGATTACTCTCATCTCAATATTCAGGGATATGCCCTGGGCGCCAGGGGATTGCCCAAGGGTGTTAAGGGCGATCCCGACACTGCCATTTTCCCGGCTGTGAACACTGAGACTGAGTACGGTTGGACCAAGAAGGTCAAGATGAAGGTCCCCATCTTTACCGGTGCTCTGGGCTCCACTGAGATAGCACGCAAGAACTGGGAGCACTTTGCAGTAGGTGCTGCCATCAGCGGCGTCACGCTGGTCTGCGGTGAGAACGTCTGCGGCATCGACCCGAAGCTCGAGCTTGACTCAAAAGGCAAGATCGCCTTTGCCCCCGACATGGACCGCCGCATCGAGATATACAAGCGCTATCACCAGGGCTATGGCGAAATCCTGGTTCAGATGAATGTGGAGGACACAAGGCTGGGCGTCGCCGAGTATGTCAGCAAGAAGCACGGACTTGATACTATCGAGCTGAAATGGGGACAGGGCGCCAAGTGCATCGGTGGAGAAATTAAGGTCAATAGCATGGAGAGAGCACTGGAGCTCCAGAGACGCGGTTACATCATAACGCCAGACCCCGCAGACCCCGTTATTCACGCAGCATTTAAAGACGGTGCTATCAAGGAGTTCGAGCGCCACAGCCGCCTGGGCTTCATAGATGAAGAGGGCTTCTACAAAGAGGTCAAGAGGCTGAGAAATCTGGGATTTAAGCGTATCACTTTGAAGACCGGTGCCTACGGCTTACGCGAACTGGCTATGGCTATCAAATGGGGCTCCAATGCTAAGATAGACCTGCTTACTATAGATGGCGCCTCCGGCGGAACCGGGATGAGCCCCTGGCCCATGATGGAGGAGTGGGGCATGCCGAGTCTCTATCTGCATGCCGCTGCCAGCGAGTTCTGCCAGAGACTGGCGGACAAAGGAGAGCGACCGCCTGATATAGCCTTTGCCGGTGGATTCAGCAGCGAGGACGGTGTATTCAAAGCCCTCGCCCTGGGCTCTCCTTTTATCAGGGCGGTTTGCATGGGACGCGCCTTGATGATTCCCGGTATGGTGGGCAAGAATATCGCCGTATGGCTCAAAGAGAATAATCTGCCCAAGACGGTCAGCGAATACGGCTCGACCCCCGAGGAAATCTTCGTCTGCTGGGAGGCTGTTTCTAAACTCCTGGGCAAGAACGAGATGAAGAACATCCCCTTGGGAGCTGTGGGTATATACAGCTATGCTGAGAAGATTAAGGTGGGGTTACAGCAGTTGATGGCTGGCGCAAGATGCTTCAGCGTGCCCGCTATCACCAGAAAAGAACTGATGTCCCTGACCGAGGAATGCGAGAAGGTCACCGGCATACCCTATCTGATGGATGCTTACAGGAAAGAGGCGATGAAGGTTCTCGATAGCTAACGTAGTGTTTCTAACACTGGGCTGTCTTGATTTTGCTTGGTACACGGCGGTTCATTTAAAAACGCTGGCACGTCATCATTATCATGATATGCCGCTACGCCAATGCAGGGGTCATAAATAGGCGAGCCCATGCAGCCTCACAGCATCCCTATGGTGATGCTGGGCGCGGGCTCGCCTTGGTATAAGTTGGAGCCTATATGATTTGTTAGTGCCGCTGATGGCAAGGAGGTTGTCGGACTTGATATGTCGTACTGTGGAGAAAGGGCTTAGGGAGGTATTTTGCGATGAAGAAGATAGAGGCGATTATCAGACCGGAGCGGCTGGAATCTGTCAAAACTGCCTTGGCTGATATGGGGCTGTTCGGCATGACTGTGACCGAAGTGAGGGGACGTGGCTGCCAGGGAGGAATCTCCTTACAGTGGAGAGCAGGGGAGTATCGAGTAGATTTTCTGCCTAAAGTAAAAATTGAGGCAGTGGTGCTTGATGAAGACTTGGGCAAGGCACTTGATGCTATCGTCAATAAAGCCCGAACAGGCGAAATAGGAGATGGCAAGATATTCGTCATACCCATTGATAATGCAGTGCGAATCAGAACTGGGGATACTGGAGAAAACGCTATTTAAATGAGAGATGGTGAATAGGGATATTTTCTGAATTTGCAATGTGCCTGAAACGATTCCCAGATAGTATATTCCCCAGAAGCAGGTGCCTCGGAGGCGAAGGAGGATATTATTGGAAATGGTGAACACAGGTGATACTGCTTGGATTCTTGTTTCATCAGCGCTGGTAATGCTGATGACACCGGGATTAGCTCTATTTTACGGCGGGATGGTGAGACGGAAAAACGTTCTCTCCACCATCATGATGAGCTTCGCCCTGCTTGGCTTGATTGGTATGCTCTGGTTACTCTATGGATATAGTCTGAGCTTTGGGCCGGACACAGGAGGCGTGATTGGCAAGCTGGACTGGGTTTTATTGAGAGGCGTGGGGCAGGAGCCCTCCGATACTTATGCTACAACTGTGCCTCATCTCGCTTTCATGACATTCCAGGCCATGTTCGCCATCATCGCTGTGGCTTTATGGAGCGGAGGTGTGGTGGAGCGCATGAAGTTCAGCGCGTTTCTAATAATAGCAGTGCTCTGGTTCACTTTGGTCTACTGCCCGGTGACGCACTGGGTGTGGGGCAGCGGAGGTTGGCTGGCGAAGATAGGATGCCTCGATTTTGCGGGCGGTATTGTAATTCATGTAAATGCAGGCATGTCAGCGCTGGCTTTGGCACTGTTGCTCCGTCCCCGCAAAGGATTTAAGGAAGGCGAGACGATGGAGCCTCATAACATCCCCATGGTTGTACTGGGTACCGGACTGCTCTGGTTTGGCTGGTTTGGATTCAATGCCGGTAGCGCCCTAACCTCTAATGGGGTCGCATCCAGCGCGTTCGTGGCTACAAATGCTTCTGCTGCAGCGGCTGCATTGACCTGGATGATCCTGGGATGGATTCACCGTCGCCCCTCCGCACTTGGCGTCGTAACCGGAGCTGTGGCAGGGCTGGCAGCAGTTACACCAGCCGCTGGCTTCATATCACCGATTATAGGGATACCTATAGGGATCGTAGCTGCAGCAATAGGCTACTATTGTATGTTGTTCAGAGCGAAAAGAGGCGTGGATGAGTCGCTGGACGTCTGGGCAGTACATGGCATGGGAGGTGTCTGGGGCACCCTTGCGGTTGGCCTCTTTGCTAGCATGGCTGTCAACGCTATAGGAGCTGACGGCTTAATTCAAGGCAACGCCATGCAATTGGCTAAGCAGCTTGCCGGAGTCGCCGCTGTGGGGGCTTTTGCTTTTGTCGCAACTTGGGTCATTGGCAAGGCGGTAGACATTATCATCGGGCTCAGGGTCACGGCAGATGAAGAGACAGTCGGGCTGGATATATCGCAGCACGGAGAAAGAGCCTATGGAGGAATGTGACAGTACAATTAGTGGGGGCGCACCTAACTCTGCTCGCAGTAATTGCTGAGGCGGAAATGTGATGTTGTGACTCCTGAAATAAGACGGTGAGCTAAGTTCTACCACTTCTCCTGCTGCAATCGGGCGATGAGCCACTTCCTCAGCCGCTCGTCCAGCTTGCCTACCCAGGACTCTATCTTCCTGATATCGCCGCTGGCGATCGCCGCCTTCTCTTCGGGCGTGAGGTTGTATTCCTTCAATGCCTCAGCCGGGTTCTCTGCCAGTTTGGCAAGGAAGGCGTTGTCCTGAGCAGCCCTGTCCAGCACCGCCAGCACTGCCTTGATTGCCGAGACCTTGAGTTCGGGAATCTTCGCTGACGGGTCAACCGCAGGGTTGGTAACTACATTTACCGGCGACTCTTTCCAGTGGAAAGCCATGAAGGCAAGTCCCGGCGCCGTTTTGTCCGTAATATGCACTGGCGCTTCAATCTTGCCTCTTTCCGAAGCCAGAGCGACCATATCGCCGTCCACGATGCCCAGTTTCAGGGCATCTTCAGGATGGATTTCCACTGCACCGCCCGGGCAGAGCTCGTTCAGTACCTCGGACCGGCGCGTCATGCTGCCGGTGTGGTAGTGCTGTAGTACCCTCCCCGTGGTAAGGATGAGCGGATAGCCCGGGGAGACCGACTCCGCCGGAGGCTTGTATTCCACAGCATGGAACTTGCCCAGGCCGCGAATGAATTTGTCCTGGTGAAGTTGTGCCGTCCCGGGATGGCTCCTGTCCGTGCAGGGCCATTGCAGCCCGTATTTGTTCAGTCTGTCGTAGCGAACGCCTCCATAGATGGGAGTCACGGAAGCGATTTCTTCCATTATATGCTCGGGGTTTCTGTAGTCGAAGCGATAGCCCATCTTTTCAGCCAGCAGGGCGATAATCTCCCAGTCCGGCTTGGCTTCTCCGGGAGGCTCGACAGCTTTTCTTACCCTCTGCACCCGCCTCTCGGTATTGGTGAAGGTGCCGTCCTTTTCCGCAAAGGCGGCGGCGGGTAGAATAACATCGGCGACGACAGCCGTCTCTGTGGGGAATATATCCTGCACCACCAGAAATTCCAGGTTAGTCAGGCTCTTACGGGTGTGGTGCATATCGGGGTCGGTCATGATGGGATTTTCACCCATGATATACATAGCCTTGACCTTGCCCTCCAGCGCGCCGTGTATCATCTCTCCCATAGTAAGCCCGGCTTTTGCCGGCAGGGCGCTGACCTCCCACTTAGCCTCTATGGTTTTTCTTTTCTCCGTATCGGTTACCGCCTGATAGCCGGGGAGGACGTTGGGCAAAGCTCCCACGTCGCAGGCGCCCTGAACGTTGTTCTGCCCTCTGAGCGGGCTTAAGCCGGTGCCCTCCCGACCGATATTGCCAGTCAGCATCAGCAGGTTTGCCAGACTCTTTACGTTGTCCGTGCCTGTCGTATGCTGGGTTATGCCCATCCCGTAGAGCAGAGCAGCCTTCTTAGCGCTGGCGAAGAGACGGGCAGCCTTCACAATGTCAGCTCTGGAGACACCCGTTATCTTCTCGGCCATCTCGGGCGTGCAGCCTCTGACAGTGTCCGCAAGCTGCTCGAAGCCCTCGGTTCGTTCCTTAATGAACTTCTTGTCGTGCAGGTCCTCGGCAATGATTACATGCATCATGGCATTGAGCAGAGCCACATCCGTTCCAGGCTTATGGCGCAGGTGAACGGTTGCCAGGTTGGAGAGGTCAATAGCACGGGCATCGGCAACGATGAGCTTCGTACCCCTGAATTTCACCCCCTGGCGGATAACTCGCCCGATAATGGGATGACACTCCGTAGTGTTAGAGCCTATGACGAAAAGGAGGTCAGCCTTGGCGAAGTCAGAGATGGAGTTGGTCATCGCTCCGCTTCCGAATGCTTGGGCCAGACCGGCCACTGTGGGGGAGTGTCAGAGGCGGGCGCAGTGGTCTATATTGTTGGTGCCGATAACCGCCCGGGTGAACTTTTGCAGGAGGTAATTCTCCTCATTGGTGCACTTTGCCGAGCTCAACACCCCGATGCTGTCGGCACCGTGTTTCTCTTTTATCTGAGTTAGTTTCCAGGCAATCAGGTCGAGTGCCTCGTCCCAGGTAGCTTCGCGGAATACTTCTCTAAAGTTGCCGTTTACCTGTATGTCTTTGCCTTTGCCCTCTTTTCTAATGAGGGGTTTGGTCAGCCTGCTGGGATGGCTGATGAAATCGAAGCCGAAGCGTCCTTTAACGCAGAGACCGCCCTTGTTGACGGGGCTGCCTCTATCGCCCTGAACATCGACGATTTCATTGCTCCTGATGCCGAGATTCACAGAGCAACCGACGCCGCAGTAAGGACAGATGGATTTTACATAATGTGTCGGCTGTTTGTACTTTTTGGGCAGCAAGGCGCCGGTAGGGCACCTGGATATGCACTCGCCGCAGGACTCGCAGATGGAATTATGGATCGGCTTATCGGCGAAGGTGCTCACTTTAGCATCGTAGCCGCGGTATGCCAAATCTATAGCGCCCACTCCGGTTATCTCCTGGCAGGCGCGCACGCATTTGGCGCAGAGAATGCATTTGTTAGGGTCGCGGTCGAAGGCGGGGTGGCTCTTATCTATGGGGAGCACCCTCTTCGTCTTGCGCAGTCGATTGAAATGCTCCTGATTGATGCCGAGATAATGCGCCACTCGCTGCAGGTCGCACTGCTGGTTTTTGGCGCAGGTCAGACAGTCGGCAGGGTGATTAGCCATTATCAGCTCCATGCTGATATGTCGCGACTTGTCCACCGCGGGTGTCTCCGTACGAACCGTCATCCCGTTCTCTATTGCGGTTGTGCAGGCGGTCACCAGACCGCGCATACCTTCGATTTCAACCACGCAGAGACGGCAGGCGCCGTAGGGCTTGAGGTCGGAGTCATGGCACAGGGTCGGTATATAGATGTCCGCTCCCAGTGCGGCTTCCAGCACCGTCATACCCTCACGCGCTTCAACCCTCTTACCGTTGATGGTGAGAGTGACAACTCCTGTCTTTGTTGTTTCCTTTGCTGTTGTGCTTATCGCTTCCATTGACCTCACCCTCCTTGCCTTCCTCGGTTCCGGACTCAGGTCCCTTCAGGCTGTGGGAACTCGGTTCTACTCTTCCTCTTTTTCAAGGTCGCACTTGAGACATCTCTCCGCCTCTTTGATCGCCTTAGCCCTGGGCAAGCCTAACTCCACCAGTTCGAAGCTGTTTAATCGTTTGCTCAACGGTAGCTCAGGGTTCTTCGGGCGACCTTCTGATTTAGGCTCGTCATCTGACTCGGGTTGAGCGTTAATCTCTTCGGGCGGCAGCAGTTTCTCTTCGAGCAGCCCTTTGCCGCCCAGATATTTGTCTATCGAAACGGCAGCCTGTCTGCCTGCCGCAATCGCCTCGATGACCGAGGCAGGCCCGCTCACTACATCGCCGCCGGAGAAAGTGTCCGGACGGCTCGTGGCGAGCGTATCAGGGTCGACACGAATTGTGCCGTCCTTGTTAAGGGCAAGCCCGAAGCTGTTGGGAATATCAGACCTTTGACCGATGGCGGCGATGACCGTGTCGTATTCCCTGCTGAACTCGCTGCCCTTTACCGGCTCGGGGCGTTTTCTCCCGCTGGCGTCTTCGGCGCCCAGTTGCATACGAATGCACTCCAGGTCCAGATGCCCGTTCTGACGGGATATCTTGTTGGGCGCCATAAGGTATTCTATCTTCACCCCCTCTTTCAATGCCTCCTCGATTTCCTCTTCTGCCGCAGGCATTTCATCGCGGGTGCGCCTGTAGATGATATCCACATCTTTGGCTCCTAGGCGCAACGAGGTGCGGGAGCAGTCTATAGCGGCATTGCCTCCGCCGATGACCGCCACCCTGTTGCCGATCTTTACTTCCTTACCCAGGCTTACGTCTCTAAGGAACGTTACGCAATCCATCACTCCCTGAGATTCCTCTCCCGTGACGCGCATCTTGCTTCCGGCATGTGCTCCCACACCCAGGAATACCGCATCGAATCCCTGGGCGCGCAGCGCATCGATAGAATCTACTCGGGTGTTTGTCTTAATCTCCACGCCGACCTTTTTGATTTCCTCAATCTCGCTGTCCAGAATCTCTTTGGGCAGCCGGTATCTGGGGATGCCCACCAGCATCATCCCGCCCGCCTCGGGCAGGGCTTCGAACACCGTTACGGCATGACCTCCGAGTTTGGCTAAGTAGTAAGCCGCGGTCAGCCCTGCAGGACCCGCACCCACTACAGCCACCTTCTTGCCCGAAGCAGGCGCTATCTTTCCTTTAGGGAGAGCGTCCTTCCTGGCGTGGTCGGCAGCGAATCGCTTGAGCGCCCTTATAGCGATAGGCTCGTCGAGCTGCCTGCGCCGGCACTTGGTCTCGCAGACATGAATGCAGATGTATCCGCAGACAGAGGGGAAAGGAATCCTTTCCCGGATGACCGCCACCGCATCGTCGTATCTCTTTTGAGCTATCAGGCGAAGATAGCGGGGAACATCGACGCCGGCAGGGCAGGTGTGACTGCAGGGAGCCTTCACCAAACCCTTGCAAACGGCGGCGGAGCAGTGAGCCTTCTTTATATGTTCTATGTATTCTTCTCTGAAATACTTTATAGATGTGAGAATAGGATTGGGCGCCGTTTTGCCCAGCCCGCAGAGCGAGCCTGCTTTGATCGCCTCGCCCAATTCCACCAGCAGGTCAATGTCCGACAGTTGACCTCTGCCGTGAGTTATGTCCTCCATGATATCGACCATCTGCTTGAGTCCCAGCCGGCACTGGACGCACTTGCCGCAGGAGTCGAGTTGAGTCGAGGACAGGAAGAACTTCGTTGTATCCACTATGCAGCTATCCTCGTCAAGCACAACCACCGCCCCCGAACCCATAATGGAGCCGGCAGTCTCCAGCGTATCGAAATCGACAGGTGAATCGAGAAGGCTAGGCGGCAGAAATCCTCCGGATGGTCCTCCGGTGTGGACTGCCTTCAGGCGTTTTCCGCCGGGGATGCCTCCCCCGATACCGAACACAAGCTCTCGCAGGGTCATATTCAGCGGAACTTCTACTAACCCGTTGTTTGCCACCTTGCCCGTGAGGGCGAAGATGGCGGTGCCCTTGCTCTTCTCCGTGCCGAAGCCGGCGAACCATTTTGCCCCGTTGCGAATGATAATCGGTACGGTGGCGAAGGTTTTAACGTTGTGAACTATGGTCGGCTTACCCCACAGACCGCTCTGCGCCGGGTATGGTGGTTTGGGGCGCGGCATACCCCTTTCACCTTCGATTGAGGCAATCAGGGCTGTTTCCTCACCGGCAACGAAATCCTCCATGCCCTGCCTGAGCTGAAGCTCAAAGCTGAACCCAGTGCCCAGTATATTCTTGCCGAGGAAGTTATGCTCTTTTGCCTGCTCGATAGCGGCAGCCATGCGCTTGAAACCGAGCGGCGACTTGGTTCGGAAGCTGATAAAGCCCTCGGCGGCGCCGACGGCGTAGGCTGCAATGATTATGCCCTCGATAAGGGTGTGAGGGTCGCCTTCCAGGATATTACGGTCGTTGCAGATAACATATTTTTCATTGCCCGGCGACCTGCGGCATACCTCCCACTTCTGCCCTGCGGAGAACCCGCCCCCGCCGCGTCCCCTCAGTCCCGAGCGTTTCACCTCTTCGATGACCTGCTCGGGGGTCATGTCCCGAAGCGCCTTCCTGAGCGCCTCATAACCACCTGCGGCAATGTAATCTTCGATTTTTTCCGGATTGATATACCCGCAGTTGTGCAGAACCAGACGCGTCTGCTTCCTGAAGAAATCTATCTTATCCAAGGTGGCTCGGGCTTCCTTCGTCACAGGGTCTCGGTATAACAGCCTGTCGACAGGCTTGCCCTGCACCAGGTGTGACTGTACGATTTCAGTTGCGTCTTCCGGCTTAACATGTGTATAAAATACGCCCTCAGGATTGATGATTACGGTCGGACCTTCCTGACAGAAGCCGTGACAGCCTGCCAGTTCAACGCTGACGTTATCCAGATGCGACTTTTTAACCTCTTCTTCCAGAGCAAGTCGAATCCGTTCCGATTTGGATGAAGAGCAACCGGTGCCCTGGCAGACCAGGACACTGACCCTGTCGTTCAGCGGGGCAGCCCCTTTATCTTTCGCTGCCATCTCTTCCTCACCTCTCTCCTAAGGCTGGATCAGCTCGGGTATCTTATCGGGTGTAGTGTTGCCGTGTGTCTCATCGTTGACCACTACCGCCGGCGCCACAGCACATGCGCCGAGACAGGCTACGGTCTCCAGCGCGTATTCGAGGTCCGACGTACTCTCCCCGTGCTTAATGCCAAGCTGTTTCTCCACAGTCTTGAGTACCCGCGCTCCGCCGCGCACGCGGCAGGCGTTACCTCGGCATACCTTGATTACGTTTCGACCGGTGGGGACAAGTTTGAATTGCGCATAAAATGTAGCTACACCGAAGACCTTGCTTTCATCCACACCGGTGAATCGGGCTACCTGACTCATCGCCTGTTCGGGCAGATAGCCGAATTCCCGTTGTATCTGCTGTAGTATGGGAATGACCTCGTCCGGCCTGCCTCTATATAAGGAAAGAATCCCGGCAAGACGGCTATCCATTTCTTTCGGAGGCTCTCGGGTAGCTGCACAAGCGCATTCGGCTTTCATATAGCACCTCTTCTCGGTAGGTTTACCGGCGCTGTCTCAGATTATGGTGTTGCTCTGAGAAGCCCGGGATTACCACCTCTCCTGGCTGAGACGGCACCACAACCAGGTCGCCATCTTTTTATCCAGCTTCCCTACCCAGCCCTCTATCTTTTTGATGTCGCCGCTGGCAAGGGCAGCCCTCTCCTCCCACGTAAGCACGACATACTCGGAAAGGGCTTTTTCGGGATTCTCCGACAGCTTTGCCAGAAACTCGCTATCCTCGGCGGCGCGAGCAAGCACCTCCAGGATGGTTTCTTTACCGCCTTTCGCTGTCTTGGTCTCCTCGGGTAACTTGGTAATAGTCTCTTTCTTCGTAGCTTCTAACCTAGCCATGGTATCAACCCCCTTTCTTTCTCTACATAAAGTATAGGCTTTCCCAATATGAGCTACATCGTTCTTAAGGTCAATTATGTAATGTACAAAGGTACAATGATATGCTGAATAGAAGGACAATAGGGATGTACAGAGGGGGCAGAGCTCCCTATTTGCTAAGTACATAACGATGATTTAGAATTGGCTGTGAAATCGATTACCTGAGAACGCCTGCAACTTATGAAGGAAAAGATTAGGGTTCTGATAGCTGATGACCATGCCTTGCTGCGCGAGGCGATGCGAAATCTGATTGACCGTCAGGATGATATAGAGGTAGTCGGCGAGGCGTCCGATGGCGAGGAAGCGGTGCAGCTTAGTTCCAGGCTCAAGCCCGATATTGCCATAATGGATATCGTGATGCCCAAGTTAAATGGCATCGAGGCAAGTAAGGAGATTAAAAGAGTAAGCCCCGGCACCGCTATCATAATTCTGACCGCCTATGACGACGCTCAATACGTCTTGGGATTGCTGGAGGCAGGGGCTGCCGGCTATCTGCTAAAAAGCGCACGAGGTCGTGATGTGGTCGCTGCCATCCGCGCTGTGAGAGAGGGTGAGTCGGTGCTCCATCCCTCAATCATCGCCATGCTGCTTAAACGGGCTATAGGTTTGCCGGCTGAAGAAAACAGGCAGACGGGCAAGGAGAACCTGACCGAACGCGAGATAGAAGTGTTGAGACTTGCAGCCAGAGGGATGAGTAATAAGGAAATAGCTGAAGAATTGTCTGTAACTGTGCGTACGGTTAAGGCGCACATCTCCAATTTGTTCGACAAAATGGATGTTGCCTCGCGCACTGAGGCTATACTCAAGGCAGTGCGGGAAGGCTGGCTTGCTCTCGACGAGACTCCCCATAGTGCCGATACCGGTTAAAACTGACGAGCCCATATCATGTGTGTTGAGGCTTTATTCAAGGGACAAAAGATATGCTTCCCGTTAGTAAAAGATTAATCAGGCTCAGCACCCTCTCCGGCTTTCTGGCTCAGACCGAGAGTCTGGGAGATATACCTTTTACAGCTATAGATATTGTCGCCGATGTCATGGAGCTAGAGATAGCGCTTCTCTATCTCCTGGATGACAGGAAAGGCGAGCTAATCCTTTCAGCATATCGCGGCGTGCCCCGGGAGTTCGCCCTGGGGGTGGATAAAATGAAAATGGGCGAGGGCTTCAACGGGCGTGTTGCGGAGAGCGGCGAACTGATGATGGTCGGCGATGCCGCCGAGGACCCCCGCCTATCCAGGGAGGCAGTTCGACGTGAGAAGATAAAGGCGCAACTCATCGCGCCCTTGAAGTCGAGAGGCAAAGTGATGGGCACCCTATCCGTAGCTTCACGAAACAGACGGGAGTTCAGCAAGGAAGAGATGGAATTGCTCACAGCTATCGGTAATCAGATTGGCATTGCTATCGATAAAACCCGGCTTTATCAGGAACAACTGGCTATCACAGAGCTGTTGCGGCAATCTGAGGCAAAATACAGAGCGCTTTTTGAGGATGCCAGCGATGGCATTCTGATGCATGATATGGAAGGCATTATTACCGATGCCAACAAGGCATGTGAGAAAGTACTTGGCTACACTGTTCAGGAGCTGGTAGGCAGCAAAGCTTCGCAGTTCGTGCGCGGCGATGCCCTTGCCCTCGCTCATATGGTGCGCGAAAGATTGCTCAGCGGGGAGAGAATAGAGCAGCGGTACGAACAGCGCCTGACCCGAAAGGACGGCGATGAAGCTATAGTACAGATTGCGACCAGACTGATAACCGCAGATGGTAAACCTGTCGGATTTGAAAACATCGCCCGTGACGTCACCGAAGAACGAAGAATGCGGGATAACATTCGTTTCTACCTGAAACTGGTTTTAAGAGCGCAGGAAGAGGAAAGGAAGCGTCTTTCCCGCGAGCTTCACGATGACACCAGTCAATCGATGTTGTTGCTGATACACCGATTAGATGCATTGGCTTCCGACCCGACAAATCAAATCCCGGAATCTGTGCAGGAGCAGCTCACAGAGTTGCACGGTTTATTGGTGGAAACTCTGGATGGACTGCGTCGCTATGCTCAGGAGCTCAGGCCGGCCATCCTGGACGATATGGGATTGGTTGCGGCACTGGAATGGCTGGCGGAGAACATAAACCGTGAACAGCAGACGAAGGTTAACGTTGAGATAAGCGGTGTGGGACGGGAAATATCCCCCGAGACCAAATTGGTGCTTTTCCGCATTGCCCAGGAGGCATTGAGCAATATCAAAAGACATTCCCAGGCAACGCAGGCCGGCGTTCGACTTAGATATGAGCCGGACAGAATAGTACTTACCGTCACCGATAACGGGAAAGGTTTTGAACTACCCCGACGCCTGAGCGACATGGCTAATCAGGGCAAGCTGGGCCTCACCGGTATGGAGGAGCGTGCCAAACTGCTCGGGGGCACCCTGTTGGTTCAGTCCAGGCCTGGCGAAGGTACGGTAGTAACCGCCGAATTGCCGTTAAGCAGCGCCTGAGCCTGGGATATAAGTCTTACAGTTGTTTCCGAGTAGGTGCAGGACACCATCCTGCCGGGGTTCTGGGGCTTGCGTGAGCTTGTCGAACGGAGTGCCCCCCGGCCATCATAAATATGCCAGCACCATATTATTAACCACCGCCACCACAGCCATTACCACGTACGGTATAAGCAGAAACACAAAAGCCGCCCGCGCGAACCCTTTAAAGCCGAATCTGAGGAATATCAACCGCATAAAAAGTGCCGCCAGAGATATGGCAGATACGGCAGCCACGTCAGCTAAGAAAAGCCCGCCGAACCCGCCCTTCTCCAGCGCCCAGCTAGCCAGCGGACCGCCTTCGTTGAGGTATCTTTTCCCGCTCAGCTCCAGCACGGCGTAGGTGCTGCCGTAGTCCAGCAGAGCCACAAAAGCGGCAAAAGCCACCAGCCAGTGCAACCGCCAGGGCCACAGGAATCTCGAAGCCGCTTCAAAATATCTTTCGGAGCGGCGGTCTCGCTCCTTGGCTTTCCTCAGCCTGTATCTCATCCAGGCGAGAACAGGGTGTGTTGAATTCTTCTCTTCTAATCTCATCCCGATTTCTCTGAAGGTTTAGCTGCCTGCAATCTAAAAGTATAATATAAACCTCTATTACTATTGTATCCTACTTTTGTACTGGAGTGGGTACTATTCTTCGTAGGGGAGAGGTCTCCTCGCCCGAAACACTAATTTTTCAATTTTCACTTTGCAATTTGAAATCATGTTCTCCCTTTCTGAACCTGTCCCTGCCTTGAGCAGGAATCCAGGTGCCCAACGAACCAAATCCCCTCTTTTTTAAACCTGTCCCTGACTTGTTCAGGGAGGGGGTGTGCGGGGATTACATGCCCCCGTGTCATTGCGAGATCGTCTGCCACAGGCGAGACGACGCGGCAATCTCACCGTACCTTCAGTTCTTACGTGTCGTTGCGAGTCGCCAAAGGCGGACGTGGCAATCTGGTGGGGTGGGGCATATTGACTGCTGAAACCTGACAAGTGACCGCTATAAAGTAACGGGGGTAGGTCGGAGCACCCGCTCCGACCTACCCCCGTCCGTAGGGGCACAAGGCATTGTGCCCTCTTTTGCTTGTTAATAACGCGTGCCGTACTTATCTCGCCGCTGGTGGCAACTTGCAGATGGCGTACAGTTCATTAGGCTGCATACTTGGTTTGGAAGTGAATCTGGAAAATGATTTCTCCGGGTCTTCGCTGAAAATATAAGTGATTTTGTTCTCAAGATATGAAGGATGGCCAATGTATGATGAGCTTGTTAACTCTTGGTGCAACTTTCGTTGTCTTGCCTTTGGAGCTACGATAGTAAGTTGTCTTCTTTTCCCAAGTTCCGGTACAGCCGACAGAAGAGCGTGGAAACGTTCCAAAGCACTTAATATGGGAGTATTTTCCTCTATCTCAAATGCCCAGATGGGTGTTGCGTCCTCTTTTGCCCAGATGAGGTCGATCTGTTCAATGCGACCTATTTGTTCAGGTTTGGCTTTCACATTGAGGGAAGTCAAAGACGTAAGCCGAGCGAGCATTGGGTCACTTCGCTCATGTCGACCTATGAACGGAACAAATCCACATTTCTGGCAGAGAATAGCAAGGCGATATACTAACTGATTATGAGACGTGCCTTCAGGTATCTCATACTTTCCCCCTTTTTCTGCCACTAGGGACAATCCTATTTGCATTCCAAATACAGCCTGACTCTTTAGTTCCCAATTTATTCCGTCCTTAGAAACTGCCACCTCTTTTAGGACATCTGCAACATCACCTACAGCAGGTTGATGCCCATTAGCAAGTAGCGGAAAGATAGTAGTTAAAACATTGTCGAAAGTTGCCTTGCCGACCTTCCTCAAATAACCTATTACATAGTATTTAATCCGTTCCCTAGGTGGAATGAAGTTGCCAACCTGGCGTCCAGCCTTAATTTGCCAGAGATTGCTCTCGTCGAGTTCGAAATCGCTTTCCAGTATTGCAAGGATGTCCCCTAAGCTCTTGGAGGACGCATCAAAGAAAAGGTCATTATCAAACAAATCAGGCACTACCTCTCTGAGAATCTCCTCCGTTGTTGCTCCGCCATTGCGGTAAATTACCCTTTCAGCAACATTCTTTATTAAGTTCGCCATAGGTAGGGACATTGGCTGCGAAATTCGCCTTGTTGCGGATTTCTGGAAGTTTAAGATTAGACTTTCACCTAAAACGCGCAGAGGGTTATTCACCTTGTGGAAGGTCTGTTTCGCGAGCGGCTGAGCAACCGTGTTAACATAATTGAAACCAATGTATCGCAGCATCTCTCGTATAGAATACCAGAGATTTGTCTTTTTATGATGAAAGACCAAGGATAACCAAGCATCGTTCTTTAAAGCGTGAAACATCTGCTCGAATGATTTTTGCAATGCGCTTAGATAATGTTGCTCATCCAGTTGCTTCTCTCCGCCTTCAATTGCCTCTTTCTGCCGCATTTCATCGTTTACCTCGAATCCCAACCAGGAATGCCACATGGTGCTCAAATCCAGATAGGCAATGTGCGCTCCGTAAGGAGGGTCTGTGTATATGTAATCTGCTGTACCTCTTTCAACGTATTTAAACAGGTTTTCTGCCGAATCTTGGTAAACGGAGAATGTTTTATCTTCACGAACAAAATCATCGAATTGAACATTGCTGTCGTTCTTGGCCTTGGCTACAAGACGCGCTCTTGTAGCGAATAAATCCCATACGTCACGGTAATCTGGGTTCGGTGGCACCCAATAGCGATAGACTTTGAAAATACCACTATCGCCCCCGCCTGCATGCTTAGGGTCTATGCCATAAGTGATACTTGCCCTTGCAAGGATGCCAGAAAAAGCGAATAGCAGTAACCCTTTTGCTTGCTCGTATTTTATTCGCATAATAGCTTTACGCAAATGTGCCAATGTGATAAGTTGAGCCTTGCCAAACAGGTCATCAACATATTCCTTATCTGCATTGGAAGGAAGCCTGATTCCCTTAGGATACCATTCCTTCAACTCATAGTTTTCAAGGTCTTCAGGCGAAGCACCACGCACGAATTTAACTATAGCCCTTGTCTCCTTTTAAACGTGGCGATAAGCGTCCCAGTATGCCTCAAGGTCGACAGGTGCCAGGCAACTCTGTCTTGTGATGAATACGGCAAGCGGGTCGAGGTCAATCCCAACAAAGCGTTTTCTCTGTCCCAGTGCAGCTACAGCAGTGACGCCACTTCCACAGAAAGGATCGACTACCAAACCGCCTTTAGGGCAGAAATGACGAACGTATTCCTCCACCACATTTAATGGCTGCCTCGTATAGTAGGGATGTATCTTGTATAACCAGCTTTTTGCTTTTAATGGCGGAAAGGGAACACGAATCGGTTCGACTACTCTGGACTGAGTTACCTCATTCAGCAGCTTCCCTTCAGCGAATCTTTTTCAGTCGTATATTAAAATAGGACTTGTACCGCAAAAAACGCTGTGACTTTGCAGTAGATTATCACATTCGAATAGGTTTTGGCAACCCGGCGAATTGACTCATAATTATTGTTACCGAAATAGGTATCGTTGCGTCAATAATAGTGTTACCGAAAGGAGGCTAGGTGACACTTCGTGGTGACTCAGTGGAACCACG
>VGNW01000021.1 GCA_016865955.1 Chloroflexota bacterium
GAACAGAGATATCCACAGTGACGTTGGGGCGGCTTTCATAGATTGCTCCAATCACTCCCAGAGGAACGCGTTTCTTTCCAACCTGAAGTCCGTTGGACAGGGTGCGCATTTCGAAAATCTCTCCCACAGGGTCAGGTAAAGCAGCAACCGCACGCACATCAGCCGCTATTCCTTTGATCCGCTCAGTATTAAGCAAGAGGCGGTCAAGCATAGCGGCACTCATGCCCGCCTTCTTGCCTTGGGAATAGTCTTTTCTATTGGCAGCCAGGATATCCTTCTCTTTAGCTACCAGGGCATCGGCGATAGCCAGCAAAGCCTTGTTTTTGACCGCCGTGTTCAGATACGCCAGTTTCTTCGAGGCATCCTTCGCTGCCCTGGTCTTGGTATCTACTTCATTTGCGGATGATTTCATACTATAAGCTCCATTGGGATATTGTTTATTCTTATAAATGCCTGTTTCATTTCATCTGAAGGTTCAGCTCTCAAGAATTTCTTATAAATTCGTTTCCACTGAGATTGTATAGGCTTATTCTTGCTTGATGTACCCACGAAGTACGGCACTCCCTGTCCAAGGGCATTCATAACTTTCTTAACTTGCTTATACCCTTGGCAACCTATTCCACTATCACCAAAGTCAGTCTCTAAAGGGAACGAACGGCAAGCTAAAGGACGAACTTCGTAAACAGTACACATGTTAGAATATGATAAAAAAGGACACGGTTTCGACGGTTTAGTGAGCTTATATCTCATTTCTCCATCTTCCTCACTTGTTATCTCTCCCAAATACTTGATGATGAAATCTTTGATATTTAGTCTCAAAAACTCAGCAATTCTATGAATATCAAAAGGCGCAAGTCCAACGCTTAATTTCCTACAACATTTCCCGCAACGGAAACATACAAAGGGAATCAGAACTGTAATTGTTCCGCTTGAGTATTCCAGATTCTGAGAACGAGAAAGAGCTTCCTCATCTAATATCATGTTCACTTGGTTCGTCCTATCTTCGCACTAAAGCACAACCAGATTGTCCCGGTGTACTACATCGGCACCGTATTCGTGTCCCAAAAGCTCGGTTATTTTATCCGAATGAGCGCCTTTAATTTTGGCTATGTCGCCCGAGCTGTAGTTTGATATGCCGTAAGCCAGCTTTTCACCGCTTGTACCGTCAAAAATGTTCACCACATCGCCCCGTTCAAACTTGCCGCTAACTCGGGTAATACCTGCAGGAAGCAAGCTCTTATTTTGCTTGCGCAGGGCAGATGCCGCTCCCTCATCGATAAAAAGCTTACCCTTAGAGAGCTGGCTAAGCAACCAGCGTTTCCTACTTTCAAGCCTGGAGGCAACCGGCTGAAAATACGTGCCGATTGATTCCCCTTTAGCCAGCTTCACAATGACATCAGGCACGCGACCGCTGGCTATAACTACCGCCACACCCGATGCTGTGGCAATCTTTGCCGCCTCTATCTTGGTAGCCATGCCGCCCGTGCCGCGCCCGCTTGTGCTTGCGCCGGCCAGTTTTTCTATAGATGCGTCAATTTTATCCACGCGTTCTATAAGCTTCGCCTTGGGATCACGGTTGGGGTCAGCAGTATAAAGCCCTGCCGTATCGGTCAGCAACATCAGAAGGTCCGCATCGATAAGATTGGCAACGAGGGCGGAGAGGTTATCGTTGTCGCCGAACTTCGTCTCCTGAATTTCTTCGACCGCAACTACATCGTTTTCATTGACTATCGGTACAGCCCTGAGCTCCATAAGCGTCCGCAGAGTATTCTGAGCATTAAGATAGCGCAGCCGGTCCGACAGGTCAGCCCTGGTCAGCAATGTTTGGGCGATAATTATCTCATGCCACCCGAAAAGCTGGTCATAGGCATCCATAAGACGGCTCTGCCCTACCGCAGCCAGCACCTGTTTAAAAGGGATTTCCTTGTTCTCTTTATCTCTGGTAATACCCAGGCGCTGTCTGCCCGCAGCAATCGCTCCTGAGGAGACAACAACCACCCCCACCCCTTCCTTGCGGAGCCTGGCTATCTGCCCCACCAGCGAAGCCATCGTCTCCAGGTTGAGCCGGTCGCTCCCGCCGGTGAGCAAATTGGTACCTAATTTGATGACGATGCGATTATAATCCATGGAAATTCGCCCTAATTATAGCAGCGTAGTTTTACGGCAACAACAATAGAGGCTGCTTGGAGGGACTGAATTAAAACTCTTTGGCAAGGGTAGCCAGAAATTCAGCATTCGATGAGGTCTTGCTCAACCTCTCCAATATGCGCTCCGTAGCTTCCGTTGGATTGGTGGTGTTCTGGCTGAGCAAGCTGACCATCCTGCGCACTACCCAGACCTGCCTCAGCGTATTCTCATCGAGCAGCAATTCCTCGCGTCTGGTGCCGCTGCGTTGAATGTCTATAGACGGGAATATCCTGCGCTCGGCAAGCTTGCGGTCGAGATGGAGCTCCATGTTGCCGGTACCTTTGAATTCCTCGTAGATTACCTCATCCATCCTACTGCCTGTATCAATAAGGCATGTAGCGATGACGGTGAGGCTGCCGCCCTCCTCCGTATTCCTGGCGGCACCGAAGAACTTTTTCGGGGAGTATAGAGCAGCCGGGTCAACACCTCCGGACAGCGTACGGCCGCTGGACGGCATCTCCAGATTATAGGCACGCGTCAGCCGAGTAATGCTATCGAGTAAAATTACTACATCCATACCCAGTTCCACCAGCCTCTTGGCTCGATCCAGGGCAACCTCAGCCACTCTGGTATGCTCCTCTACAGGCTCGTCAAAGGTGGATGCGATAACCTCAGCCCTGACCGATTTCTTCCAGTCGGTTACCTCTTCTGGGCGCTCACCGATAAGGCATATCATCAGATGGATATCGTTGTAGTTGGCGGTGATGCCATTGGCGATGTGTTTGAGCAGCATGGTCTTTCCAGCCTTCGGTGGAGAAACGATAAGGCCTCGCTGACCCCGCCCGATAGGAGCGATGAGATTTAGCAGCCTTGTGGATAGATTATTAGACGTCGTCTCCAGATTTATCAGCTTATCCGGGAAGATAGGAGTCTTATGCTCAAATAAAGGACGGTCTTTGGTTGCCTCCGGGTCCATATTGTTGACCGTCTCCACGCGAAGCAGGCTATGATATTTTTCCCCGTCTTTGGGCGCCCGGACCTGCCCGCTCACTATATCGCCGGTGCGCAGCGCAAAACGGCGAATCTGCGACTGCGACACATAAATGTCATTAGAATTGGGGTGAAGGTTGGGCTGGCGTAAAAAGCCATAACCCTCATTCATAATCTCGAGTATCCCGCCTCTGAACGAGTAGCCCTGCTGCTCTGCATTTGCTTGAAGCAAACGCATAACCAGGTCCTCCTTCTTCAGAGTGCTGATGCCGGTGATTCCCAGCTCCTTGGCTATAGCCTGAAGCTCCTCTTTGGTCTTGACTTCCAGTTCGGCCATATTCATAGTCCTACTCCATAATTAAATTGAATATGATAAACAAAGGATATTGCCCTCGGTGTCATGGCTGTGGACAGCGACCACGTAAACTCTAAGGCTCTAGGCCTTCGAGATGCGCCGCCAATCATCAGCAAAGCGGGATATCCCGATATCAGTTAGCGGATGTTTAACCATCTGCATTAGTACACTATATGGTATTGTTGCGATATGAGCTCCGGCTTTGGCAGCAGCAGTAACATGCAAAGGATGACGGATGCTGGCAGCGATCACCTGAGTCTTAAGTCTGTCTTTGTACTTATCGAATATCTCCACTATCTCAGCAACAAGTTGCATGCCATCATGGCCGATATCATCGAGCCTGCCTACAAATGAGCTTACATACGTTGCGCCTGCAACAGCGCCCAATATTGCCTGATTGACTGAAAAACACAGTGTCAGGTTGGTCCGTATCCCCTCCCTGGAAAGAACAGAGATTGCTTCCAGCCCGGCCGCCGACATAGGTATCTTGACCACTACATTAGGCGACCAAGAAGAAACATTCCTGGCTTCCCGAATCATAGCCTCCGGCTCTAAACTCAGCACCTCAGCGCTTATCGGGCCATCGACTATGGAGGAAATTTCTTGAATGACCGCCTTCATATCGGCTTTTTTTTCTTTGGCTACAAGCGAGGGATTAGTGGTGACCCCACTGACCACCCCCAACCTTGCTGCCTGGCGTATCTCGTCGATATTAGCGGTGTCCAAGAAGATGCGCATGTCTGTTTTCTGAACTATAGCATAAGTATATAATTTTGTCTATAGACCATTAGTTAGCTATCTGGAGTTATTCTGTTCCAGGGGCAAAGGTCGCTGGTCGCCCACCTTCAGGGTCTTCTTGGCAGCGCCGATAAAATCCCGAAACAGAGGGTGAGGCCGATTGGGACGGGAGGTGAATTCGGGATGGAACTGTACCCCCACCATCCAGGGATGCCCGGCGATTTCGCTTATCTCCACCAGCCTGCCATCGGGAGATAAGCCGCTGGGAATCAGTCCCCCCTTGCTCAAAATATCCCTGTATTCGTTATTAAACTCAAAGCGATGCCGATGGCGTTCATAAATCAAAGACTCATTATATGCAGCGGCAGCATGTGTGCCGGGCACGAGATTGCAGGGATAGAGCCCGAGGCGCATGGTGCCGCCCTTCTCTTTGACTCTCTTCTGCTCGGGAAGAAGGTCGATTACAGGATGAGGGGTATTTTCATCGAATTCCCGCGAGTTCGGCTTGTCGGACTTCAAAACTCTGCGTGCACATTCTATAACCATAATGTGCATTCCCAGGCAAAGACCCAGATAAGGCACACCGTTCTCACGAGCATATTTGGCTGCAAGTATCTTCCCCTCAATGCCGCGGTATCCGAACCCGCCGGGTACCACAATACCGTTTACAGTGCCCAGCATGGATTCGCTTCCGTTCTTCTCCAGGTCCTCGGATTCGATCCAGACTATATCCACATCCCTATCGTGATAGAGCGCGGCGTGCCGCAAGGCTTCTTTCACTGAGAGATAGGCATCGCGGAGCTTTACATATTTGCCGACCAGGGCGATGGATATCGCAGCCTTCGGCTTCTTCATCCTCTCCACCAGCTCACGCCATTCGCTCAAATCCTTCCTGTTTGCGGTTAAATGCAGCTTTTCTATGATGATCTCCCCCAATCCCACCCCGTCCAGGATTAGAGGCACTTCATATATAACCGGTGTCGTCGTAAGGGGTACGACCGCCCTCTTCTCCACATCGCAGAACAGAGCTATTTTATCCTTCAAATCATCGCCCACAGGGGAGTCGCTGCGGCAGACAATTATGTCGGGCTGGATACCGATGCTGCGGAGCTCCTTGACGCTGTGTTGGGTAGGCTTGGTCTTCAGTTCGCCGGTAGAAGATATGTAGGGCAAAAGGGTAACATGAATATAGAGAACATTGTCCCTGCCCACATCGTTGCGCATCTGGCGGATAGCCTCGAGAAAGGGCTGTCCCTCAATGTCGCCCACCGTGCCCCCCACCTCTACCAGAATCACCTCGGCGCCGCTCTTCTCGGCTACATTTCGAATGCGCCTTTTTATCTCGGAGGTAACATGGGGCACCACCTGGATGGTGCCGCCCAGGAAATCGCCGCGTCTTTCCTTGGCAATAACATAGCTATAGATCTGGCCGGTGGTAACACTGGAGTCTGTGGTAAGATTCGTATCTATGAAGCGCTCATAGTGCCCCAGGTCGAGGTCTGTCTCCGCGCCATCAGCGGTGACAAAGACCTCCCCATGCTGATAGGGAGACATCGTTCCGGGGTCTACGTTGAGGTAGGGATCTAATTTCTGAGCCGAGACAGTTATCTTGTAGCTTTTAAGTAATCTGCCGACGGAGGCGGCGACTATCCCCTTGCCTACGGAGCTTACTACGCCGCCTGTGACAAAAATGTATTTTGTCATGAACCCTTGGTAATCTTTAATAGCACAAAAAAATTTGTTTGTCAAAGCTTTTGCACATTCATTTTTGCTGCTATTCCGAACTGTGCTATACTACAAACACTCCATAAGCGATAATTTGTAATATTTTACCGACTTACGTTTGCGGGATACGTGCCGTGGGCGATAACGAAGCAAAGAAGAGAATAGAAGAACTCAGGGGGCTGATAAACTACCACAATCATCGCTACTACGTGCTTGACAGCCCTGAGATAAGCGACGAAGAATACGACAAATTCATGAGGGAGCTTCAGGCTCTCGAAGAAAAGTATCCTCAGTTCGTCACACCGGATTCACCGACTCAACGTGTAGGTGCAGCGCCTCTGGAGGAATTCGGCATCGTTGAGCACAGAGTGCCTCTTCTCAGTTTGGGCAATGTATTTTCGACAGAGGAGCTTCTCGCCTGGCACAAGCGAATCTCGGGGCTTCTGGGAAATCAGAGTTGCGACTTTGTAGCCGAGCCGAAGATGGACGGCCTTGCCGTCGCTCTGGTCTACGAGGATGGAAAGCTTGTTACAGGGTCTACCAGAGGCGATGGATACCGGGGCGAGGACATCACTCAAAATCTCAAGACCATAAAGAGCATACCTCTTGCCGTACCCAAGACCGCACCGAGATTATTCGAAGTCAGAGGCGAGGTCTTCCTTTCCAAGAAAGGCTTCAGGAAGCTGAACGAGGAGAGAGCCAGAGCAGAGCTACCTTTGTTTGCCAATCCCAGAAACGCTGCTGCTGGCTCTGTGCGCCAGCTAGACCCCCGCATCACCGCTCAGCGACCTCTGGATATCTATATCTACGGTATGGGCTGGGCTGAGGGGCAGATACCCTCTACTCACTGGGAGACTATGGAGTATCTTAAATCGCTCGGCTTCAAGCTTAACCCCCATAATGCTCGTCTGCCGAACATCGATGAGGTGGAGAAATATTATCAGGGTTGGGTGGAACAACGGGAGCAACTCCCCTACGAAGCCGATGGCATAGTGGTCAAGATAAATCGTTTCGACCTGCAGGAGCAATTGGGTGTGGTGGGACGGGAGCCCCGCTGGGCTGTGGCTTACAAATTCCCTGCCACCCAGGCAACCACAAAACTGCTCGACATCGGGATAAGCGTGGGGCGCACGGGAACCCTCAATCCCTACGCCATCCTAGAGCCGGTATCGGTGGGAGGCGTAATCCTGAAACGTGCAGCCCTGCACAACAAGGACGATATCAGGCGCAAGGATATCCGCATCGGCGATACGGTCGTCGTACAGAGGGCAGGCGAGGTCATACCCGAGGTGGTAGGCCCGGTGCTCAGCCTGCGCACCGGCGGGGAGAAGATATTCGTCATGCCGCCGCGCTGCCCCGTTTGCGGCTCCGAGGTCGTTAAACCGGAGGGCGAGGCAATGACCCGCTGCCCCAACATATCCTGCGCGGCGCAGCGCTACGAGCTTGTCAAGCACTTCGTCTCCCGCGGTGCCATGGATATCGAGGGCATCGGAGAGAAACTGGCTGAAGCCCTGCTCAAATCGGGACTGATAAAGAATGTCGCCGATATCTATACGCTGAGCGATAAGAGGGAAGAGTTCGTTAATCTGGAAAGAATCGGCGAGAAAAGCGCCGACAACGTGCTGAAAGCCATCGAGGAAAGCAAGCACAGACCTCTGGCGAGGGTGATTTTCGCACTGGGCATACGGCATGCAGGTTCGGAGACCGCTGAGATATTAGCTAAACATTTCGGCAGCATAGACAAGCTGGCTCAAGCCACTGAAGAAGACCTGATGAAGATACCGTCCATAGGCCCCAAGATAGCCGAGAGCATTGCAGCCTTCTTCAAACAAAAGTCCAATCTGAAGGTCATAGAGAAGCTGAAGGAAGCCGGTGTGAAGATGAAAGCAGAGGCTGCAAAGTCACAGGCAGCACTGTCGCTCGCCGGCAGGGAATTCGTGGTCACCGGCAAACTGGAATCCTTTACCCGAACCGAGGCTGAAGGAAAGATAAAAGAGCTTGGCGGCTCTGTGGGCAGCTCGGTTACCAAGAAGACAACCCATCTGGTAGTCGGCGCAGACCCCGGCTCCAAGCTCGGCCGCGCCCGCCAACTGGGAACTACGATTCTGGACGAAAAGCAATTTCTAAAGATGCTGGAAGAAAAGAAGTAGATATCAATGAAACTGATTGTAGGACTGGGCAACCCGGGTCGAGATTATGCCAACAACAGGCACAACGTCGGCTTCAAATGCATCGACGCTTTTGCCCGCGAGTACGGCATCTCTCTGACGCAACGCGGAGCTCGCAGTAAGCTGGGTACCGGAGAAATAGAGAACATCAGGGTTATCCTGGCGAAACCCCAGACCTTCATGAACCTGAGCGGCGAGGCTGTGGCAGCGCTGATGCGTCGCTACCGCCTTTCTCCACAAGACATCCTGGTTGTTTACGACGACCTCGACCTGCCTCTGGGCAAGATTAGAATCCGCGAAAAGGGAAGCTCGGGAGGACACAAAGGAATTAGATCCATAATCGAACATATAGGCAGCCAGGACTTCGCTCGAGTCAGGATAGGCATCGCTCCTTCCCGGGGCATCGATAGTGCCGCTGCCCCGGAAGTGGATGCCGTAGAGCACGTCCTCAGCGATTTCGCTCCCGCAGAAAAGACCGTGATGCAAGAGGTCTACCCCAGAGTCGCCGCCGTCATCCACTGCATGTTCACCGAGGGCATCGCCGCCGCCATGAACAAATATAACTGAGGGAACTAAAAGCTGATAGCTGACCGCTGAAAGCTCACTTTTCAATTTTCACTTTGCACTTCCCCTGAGCCTAAAGTTTGCCTCATCCAGAGCATTTCTGATACAATTTCACTAGGGCTAGTCCGCTCGACTAGCCCTTTAGGTGTTATGTTATGAACCTATCAGGGCTTCTACCACTAATACAGGATACGCCCGAATACCGAAGGCTGCTCCATGAGCTAAAAACAATACAAGACGAGCGGCGAGTGGCGGTGCTCGATGCCGCCAAGCCGTACCTGCTGGCATATCTCTACAGGCATCTCAACTTGCCCATGCTGGTTATCACCTCCAGGGCTGAGAGAGCCAAGCAGCTATATGATGAGATACCAGTATGGTGCGGCAGCATCGACTCTACCTATCTCTTCCCCGAGCCGGATGCTCTTCCCTACGAACGCATACCTTCCGATACTTATACTGTGAAGCAGTGCTTGAGGGTGCTGTCGGGCTTGAGCGATTCCGAGAAAAACCCGCTGGTGATTGCCTCGGCACACTCTGTGCTCAGAAAGACCACGCCCGCAGCGGCTTTCTCCTCCTCCCGTCACGTCTTGCGAAAGGGGATGAAGATAAACCTCGAACGGATGCTCGCCGGATGGATAGAGCTGGGCTATGAGCTGGACACCAGAGTAGAGCTTCCGGGAACCGTGAGCCGCCGTGGAGGCATCATCGACATCTATCCGCCTCACAACGACCTCCCGGCACGCATCGAGCTTTACGGCGACGAAATAGAGAGCGTCCGGCTCTTCGACCCCTCAAATCAGCGCTCTATCGAGACCGTGCCCCGGGTCACCATCGTACCGGCACGGGAGATGGTTATCTCGCCCGCCGCACTGAGCGACTGTTTGCGGAGACTCGATTTCTCGAATCTCAACAGCGAGACACAAAGCAAGATTGAGTCGGATATAGAACGCCTCGCCCTTAATCAATGGTCGGACAGCCTCGACCTGTATTCCTCACTGGTGAACAACGGCGCCTTGCCCGACCATATGCCGCCGCATACCATCGTTGTCCTCGATGAACCTCATCTTATCGAATCAGCTGTATCCGAACTGGACGCTCAAGCCAGCGAACTGCGCTGCGCTCAGATTGAGCGCGGCGACCTGCCGAAGAACTTCCCTGTGCCCTATTTCACCTGGGCAGAACTTATGAACAAGCTCGACAGGTTTGAGCGGAGTTTGAGCCTGAACCAGTGGAGCGACGACAGACTAGAACATACACTGAATTTCTCGCCGTCCCCTAACTACAACGGGCGTCTGCCGGTACTGCTCCAGGAAGCAAAGGTAATGATAGAAAACGGGCAAAGGCTTGTCATCGTATCCCAGCAATCAAAAAGGCTCTCCGAATTACTGGAAGGGCAGAACATTTACGCCTCTCCGGTATCCGATGTGCCAAATACGCCTCCATCCGGCTCCGTTACTCTGGTGCAGGGATCTCTAAGCGAAGGCTGGACTATAGGCGATGCGAACGGAGATATCATTCTCACCGATGTCGAGCTTTTCGGCTTTGCCAAGAAGAGGCGTGCCGCAGCCAGACGACCGGTGCGCCGCGAGGCATTTCTCTCCGAGCTGGCTATCGGTGACTATGTAGTGCATGTCGACCACGGCGTAGCCAAATTCGGGGGACTCGACCGTCTCAACCTGGACAGCGGGGAACGAGAGTATCTGGTGCTGCATTATGCGGCAGGCGACAGGCTCTATGTGCCCACCGAACAGATAGACCGTGTCAGCCGTTACATCGGGCCCGGAGGCTACGACCCGCCGTTGAGCCGCCTGGGCACTCAGGAATGGAACCACGCTAAACAAAGGGTAAAAGAGGCAGCCGACATCCTGGCTGAGGAGCTTCTGGAACTCTACTCGATGCGGGAAACTCTCAATGGTCTTACCTTCTCGCCGGATTCGGTATGGCAGCAGGAGTTCGAGGCTTCCTTCCCCTATGTCGAAACCCCCGACCAGCTTGAGGCGGTATCAGAGGTGAAGCACGATATGGAGAAGCCCCGCCCCATGGACCGGCTGGTATGCGGCGACGTGGGCTACGGTAAGACCGAGGTGGCGCTGCGTGCCGCCTTCAAGGCGGTTATGGACGGGATGCAGGTAGCGGTACTGGTGCCCACCACCGTGCTGGCGCAGCAGCATTTCACCACCTTCACCCAGCGCATGGGGGCATTTCCGGTCAGGGTCGAGCTTCTCAGCCGCTTCCGCTCACAGAAGGAGCAGCAGGAGGTCGTTAAGGGACTGGCGAGCGGCAGCGTGGATATTTGCATCGGCACGCACAGGCTCATACAGAGGGATGTCTCCTTCAAAAACCTGGGGCTGGTCATCGTGGATGAGGAGCAGCGCTTCGGAGTGGCTCACAAGGAGCGGCTCAAACAGCTTCGTAAAGAGGTCGATGTGCTCACGCTGAGCGCCACACCCATCCCGCGCACTCTGCACATGGCGCTGGTCGGCGTGCGCGATATGAGCACCATGGAAACCCCTCCCGAGGAGCGGCTGCCTATAAAGACCTATGTGGCTCCCTACAACGAGAGGATGATACGCGAGGCGATACTGAGGGAGCTGGAACGCAACGGACAGGTGTTTTTCGTGCATAACCGCGTCCAGAGCATTGGCTGGGTGGCTGGAGAGCTGGAAAAACTGGTGCCGGAGGCCCGGATAGGCATAGGACACGGACAGATGCCGGAAGAGGCGCTGGAGACGATTATGCTCGATTTCACGCAGGGCAGGATAGACGTCCTGGTCTGCACCACCATAATCGAGTCGGGTCTCGATATGCCCAACGTTAATACATTGATTGTCGACGATGCAGACAGACTGGGACTGACTCAGCTCTACCAGCTCCGGGGCAGGATAGGGCGGGGCTCGAACCGCGCTTATGCCTACTTCTTCTATGACAAAGGCAAACAGCTCACCGATGCCGCCGAGAAGCGGCTCAGGACGATTTTCGAGGCTACAGAGTTGGGTGCCGGCTTCCGCATCGCCATGAAAGACCTGGAGATTCGCGGCGCGGGCAATATCCTGGGAGCCGAGCAAAGCGGCCACATCGGGGCAGTCGGCTTCGAGCTGTACTGTCAGCTTCTGGCAGAGGCAGTGGAGGAACGCAAGGCTGCGGGCAAACCGCAATCGAGAAAGGCAATCCCATCAACAACGGTCGACTTACCTCTTACCGCTAACATTCCCGAGGAATATGTGCCCGAACTGGATAACCGTATCTCCCTGTATATGAGACTGGCTAAGACCGGATTCCCCGATGAGCTTGATGACCTCAAAGACGAGCTTGAGGACAGGTTCGGCCCGCTTCCTGCAGAGGTTAAAGACCTGCTCTATATAGTAAAGATTAAGCTGCTGGGGGGCAAAGCAGGCATCGAATCCATTTCGAGGGAGAACGGACAGATAGTGCTCATGCTGAATCCCGGCACCAGCTTGGATAAGTCACTGCTACAGCGCACTTTCGGCAGCGTATTAAAGATAGGCACAAATCAACTGAGGCTGGATATAAAGCAAAGTAGCCTAGAGTGGCAGGTAACCCTGGAGAAGCTGTTAAGGAAGATGGCTCAGGCTAAAGATGATTTACAGTCTCTATCAGGCTCTTGATGCGCGGACAGTCTTTAATTTCCGCCCAGAAACCATCGCGGTCAAGGAGCAGAGGGTTTATGCCCACACCCCTGGCACCGATAACATCCGCATAATACTGGTCGCCCACATGCAAAGACTCAGAGGCATCGACCCTGGCGCGGCTGAGAGCAGCGAGGAATATCGGCGGGTGCGGCTTCTCCACTCCAATCTCAGACGAGGTCAGAGCGAAATCGACGATACCGGTCAGGCCGAGCTCGTTGCAATGTCCGTCCAGCCCTCGACTCAGGTTTGATATCAATCCCAGAATGATGCCTTTACTTTTGAGCTGATTCAAAGTAGGGAGCACATCCTCATATAGAACGAGCTTACGGTCAAGCTGACGTACTCTGGTGAAGATGCGAAGCGCCAGCTCTTTGGGCACTTCCACTCCCGCCGTTTTCAGAATTATGTATTCGTACTCAGACCAGAAAGCCGGCTCGTCCTCTTTAGAGCGTTTGAAGACAGGAGAGCGGGCGTTTTCACGGCTCATGTAGTCATCGGCTACCCAGTAGCCGCGAGGGATAGCCTTGCGGTCGACATCTATGCCGAACTCTTTGCAGGCTCTAACCTGCAATTCTTCGCGGGGAGGCTCGAATCGAATGAGCGTGTTATAGAAATCGAAGAAGACTGCCTTAATCATTACCTAAAAATAGCCTTCTTTTTGTTCATGCTCAACTATGGGTAGGTTGGTGATTATGATTCCAGTTTATCACAGGCTGAAGCAAGGTTGCAAAAAGGTGACATTCCGCTATAATCCTTGCGTGATACAAACTGGTGTGAGGTCATAGTCGAAACATGTTGAAAGCCGTACGCATCTCTTTTTTTCTGCTGATGCTCCTGCTGGCGGTTATGACGCTAGCCGGGTCTATGGCAGCCTCATCTTCTCCTCAAATCTATATACTCCACGTGGACGACGCTATTGTCCCTGCGGTTGCCGGCTACATCGACCGGGGCATCACCCAGGCTGAAGAGAACCAGGCATCGGCAGTGATTATAGAACTGAGCACCCCGGGCGGCTTACTCTCGACTACTGAGGAAATCGTAGACCGGATACTCGAAGCCAAAGTGCCTGTGGTAGTTTATGTCAACCGCTGGGCAGGCTCCGCCGGCACATTCATTACTTTAGCATCCCACGTCGCAGCCATGGCTCCCGCCAGCCGCATCGGAGCAGCCAGCCCCGTCTCTATAGACGATTCCGACGACAGCCTGTCCGACACGATGAAGAGGAAGCTAACCGAGGACACCGCCGCACGGATAAGAAGCCTGGCTGACTTGCGCGGCCGCAACCTGAAGGCAGCGGAGGCTACAGTCATCGAGGCACTATCGTTCACAGACCAGGAGGCGCTGGGTCTGGCGCCTCTTACCAAAGACCATCAGAAGCTGCTGGAACTCGATACACCCTACCTTGACCCACCTCTGGTCGACCTCGGTGCCGAGGATTTGGATTCACTTATCGCTCAACTCAACGGAATGGTAGTTGAGATAGGTGGTGTGGAAATAACCATCGTTACCGATGGCTACTCGAAGACCGACTTCGGCATGAGCACGGTTGAGAAGTTTCTCCAGGCAATCAGCGACCCCAATATCGCTTATATATTGCTCAGCCTTGCTGTGACAGGCATCATACTGGAATTCGTGAACCCCGGCTCCATCCTTCCCGGCGTGGTGGGAGCTATTTCGCTTATACTTGCCTTCTACTCCCTAGCCGTGCTCGAAGCATCATGGGCAGGCGTATTTTTCATCATACTCGCCTTCGTCATGTTCATACTAGAGGCGTTTGTAACCAGCTTCGGCATGTTGACCATCGGAGGCGTTGCCTCGCTTGTTATGGGCTCGATAATCTTGTTTGGAGGTGGGCCTGAATTGTTCAGTCTGGATATAAACTGGTGGGTCATCGCAGCAGTAGTATTCATAGTTGTTGCTGTCTTCGTTTTTGTCATCGGCGCTATCATTCGCACACACCGTCGCCGTCCCCAAACAGGCAAAGAAGGACTGGTGGGCAAGGTTGCGTCAGCCCATACGGTGCTCGACCCTACAGGGATGGTTCTCGTCGAGGGAGAACTATGGACAGCAACATCGGAAGCAGGTAGAATCGAAGTTGGCGAGGAGGTGACAGTAACAAAGGTCGAGGGGCTTAAACTCAAAGTCAGCAAAAAACAAACTGGAGGTTAGATATGGAGACAGCCATCATTGCCGTCGTAGTAGTAGTGTTTCTGATTCTGGTAATAGCTTCGGCAGCGATTAAAATTGCTCAGGAATATGAGAGAGGAGTTGTCTTTCGCCTGGGCAGGTTTACCGGCGTGCGGGGGCCCGGCTTGTATCTCATTATTCCCTTCGTAGAGCGCAGCGTTAAAGTAGACCTCCGTGTAGTGACAATGGATGTCCCCTCGCAGGAAGCTATCACCAAAGACAACGTCACGGTGAAGGTCAATGCCGTAGTCTATTTCAGAGTAGTCAAGCCAGAGGACTCGGTGATAAAGGTGTTCGACCACCGCTACGCTACCTCGCAGATATCGCAGACCACGCTGCGAAGCGTACTCGGCCAGTCCGAACTGGATGAGCTTCTCGGTCAGCGGGAGAAGATAAACCAGACGCTACAGAGAATAATCGACGAGCAGACCGACCCCTGGGGAGTGAAGGTAGGTGTCGTAGAAGTCAAGGAGGTCGAACTGCCTCAGACAATGCAGAGGGCTATTGCGGCGCAGGCGGAGGCAGAGCGAGAAAGACGGGCTAAGATCGTCCACGCTGAAGGCGAGCTACAAGCCGCAGAGAAGCTGGCTGAGGCTGCAAAAGTAATAGCTACTCAACCTATGGCTATGCAACTGCGCTACCTTCAGACTCTGACCACCATAGCCACCGATAAGACAAATACGGTGGTGTTCCCGCTACCGGTAGACCTTATCGCACCGTTGTTGAAGCAGAAATAAGTCTGGTATCCTGAGATTATAAAACCGTAGGGGCGTTCAATCGAACGCCCCAAATATTTTGCTTTGGTTTTATCGAGAACACGTTCGTGGTGAGCCTGTCGAACCATGAACGTGTTTTATGTACGCAGCGTAACCTCGCCTGCCAGTATACGCGCCAGGCTCCCATCGGAGCGCCTCAGCATCAGAGCGCCGTCCTCGTCCACCGACTCGGCGTAGCCTTTCTCTATATTATCGATATTATCGTTGCCCGTCTTCACATGAATCGTCTTGCCCAAGGTCTCCAGTTTATCACGCCACACCTGATAGACCGGCTCGCCTCTGCGCAAAGCGAGGTAAAGCTGCTCCGTCTCTACAAGTAGGTGAACCAGTATATCAAGCGGGGAAACATGCTTGCCTAATTCAACCGAGAGGCTGGTAGCAATATCGGCAATCTCAGGATATGCTCTGGGGTCAAAGTTAACGTTTATACCGATACCGATAACCGCCCAATCCACAGATTGCCCGCGGAGCGCGCTTTCCAGCAGGATGCCGCTTATCTTTTTACCCTTCACCAGCACATCGTTAGGCCACTTAATCGTTGTCTTGAGGCCGGTTGCCTTTTCGATGCAGCGGCTGGTGGCCAGAGAGCCTATCATGCTGAGACGAATAAGCTGGCTCATCTCCGGGCGCAGGATTATAGATGTCGCCAGGACGCCCGGTGGGTTTATCCAGGTTCGACCGAGGCGAGCCCTGCCAACGGTCTGCTCCTCGGCTACAATGACAGTACCCTCTTTTGCGCCCTCCCTGGCAGCCTTCCTTGCCACATCCATAGTAGAGGTCACGGAGGGATAGTAAAGAAAATTCCGCCCCACGAACTCGGTGGTCAGCCTCCTGCTGACGGCTTCCGGAGAGATATCGCTTTTTGCTTTCAAATCCTCTTTCCTGTGCCGTTAAATGGGGCGAAGCGGCCAGTTTACTGAGAAACTGTCCGCTTCACGACTAACTCGACCAAGTAAATCTGTAAGCCGGGTTCTGTATCCCAAAAAAAATCGGGACGGTGACCATCTATCTAGTCCCGATGTTGCCATCGGGATCGAGCGACCAACCCGAGGACAGGCCGGGCAGCCCTCTCGTCCTCCTATTCGGTCTTGCTCCTGGTGGGGTTTGCCCAGCCGACCGGTCACCCGGCCGCTGGTGAGCTCTTACCTCACCATTTCACCCTTGTCCTTCGGCTGAAGGACGGTGTAGTTTCTGTGGCGCTTTCCGTAGGGTCACCCCTCCTGGGCGTTACCCAGCACCCTGCCCGGTGGAGCCCGGACTTTCCTCTCCCTATCGCACAGAGCGAAAGGAAGCGGCCACCCGATTTACTTGGCCATATTCAGTTTACTACAAACACACAGTAAGGACAAATCGCAATCAAAGATGCTACCTTTAGCCCAGATACAGGATGCGGCCGCAGTTGCTGCAGCGCGCCAGCTCATTCCCCATTCTTGCCCTCTGCTGGTCTGCTATGGAGAGGCTGATGCGGCAGCCCTGACACCTCCCCTGCACCACCTTGGATACCGCCCTGCCCTGCCTTGCCAGACGTATCTCCTCATAAAGCTTGAGGGTGGCTGAGTTTATTTGCCCTGCCATGGCTTTGCGCTTTTGCTCCAATGCGGCTAACTCAGCCTCCAGCCGTCCCTTCTCCGTCGACAGCTTCTGCTGATTCTCCTGCCAGCCTCGCTCCACGACCGAGAACTCGCCTCTTTTTTGTCTGACGTCCTGCTGTGCATCTTCGACATCCATCATTACAGTCAGCAGCTTGTCTTCCCGTTCACTTCTCTGCGTCTTGAGCAGCTTCAAATCCTGTTCGAATCCCATAAGCTCCCTGGGATTCTTCATCGAACCGCCGTAGAGCTTTTTCTCAATTGTGTCAATCTTCGCACCCAGGTCGGATATCTCCCATTCACCAATTTTCTGCTGGTGCTCCAGTTCCGTGAGTCGCTTTTTAGCAGCTTCCAGTGCAGTTCGCGACGCAACCAGTTCCTCATCCTTGCCCAACTGGCTTTTAACCTGCTCCAGAGCCTGGTTTCTCTGCTCTATATCGAGGTCTACCTCTTGTAGTTCATAAAGCTCTTTCGCCGTGCCCATCGCTTTCCTAGAATAGCTCAGACCGATAAATTAAGCAAGCCTCGCGCCAGCCTTCAGCGGTCAGCTATCAGCATTCGGGTAAATTACCGCTGAGAACGCAGAGGTCACAGAGAGAGAAAACTAAAAGTGAAAAATGCAAAATGAAAAATGGATATTGGTAAAATAGTTGCTTTTCGGGCACTGATGTGTTATAAATACTGACAGAAAACAGAATAGTGAAAAAGAGGTACCGAGGCGCGAGCCGAGGGTTAAACGGACAGCAAGTTCGGTGAGAATCCGACGCAGTCCCGCTACTGTGAATCGCTAAAGGCGAGAAGTCAGAACGCCGGCCTCTGAATCCGAGCTGCGATGCCTCCGCGGAGAGGGGTTGGCTCTTTTTATTGCCAACATAACCAAAAGAACGTCCCCTCGTTCTGCTGAGCGAGGGGATTTTTGTTTCAACTTTGAAGCGAGGAGGATACAGTTGAAAGGAATCTGTCTTCTGGCACTGTTAATACTGTTGATAGCCTCCGCCGTAGCCTGCACCGGCACCACATCCTCTCCAGGCACGATAATTGATGATATGGATAGAGAAATCCATCTAAAAAGCATGCCGCAGCGAATTGTATCTCATGTACCAAGCATCACGGAAACGCTTTACGCTCTCGGCTTGGGAGATAAAATCGTTGGGGTCAGCGACTACTGCGACTACCCCGAGGAAGCTAAAACAAAACCCAAAGTCGGCGGCTACTACACCCCCAACATAGAAGTAATTGTTTCGATGAATCCAGACCTGGTGCTCACCGATGGCCATGTGGACGAAATTAGCAATCTTGAAAGCCTGGGGGTTACCTTCGCAGTAATACAGCCCAACACTATAGACGATATCCTGAAGGATATAGAATTACTGGGTAATCTCACCGGGCAGCAGGAGAAAGCCAGCGAACTCATAAACGATATGCAAAGCCGTGTTGATAAATTCGTCGCCACGGTGAGCGGTGCCCCACACCCGAGAGTATTTTAC
>VGNW01000022.1 GCA_016865955.1 Chloroflexota bacterium
GACCTTAAAATCTTCCCTATAAGGAGATTAAAAGATAACGATAAGCCTAAATTTTAGTCAACGACTCAGTTGAAAATTGAGAAACTGTGCTGAGTATCAGATTTCGTGAACTTAATCAGAGGTTTCTAAGGTAATCATAATGATGCTACACACCACCAAGGATGGGAAACCGAAAATAGTGAAAAGGTGCACCTATCCTATCACCGCTAAAGAGAGCGTTGACCTTATTGTAACCGACCTGGCCGTGATAGAGGTCAGGCCTGGGAGAGGGTTATGGCTCACAGAGGTCGCACCGGGCTGGACCGCCAAAGAGATTCAGGATCTAACCGAAGCAAAACTTCATATAGCCAAGAACCTGAAAGAGATAGAGCTTTAGTTGGTTTTCATAGAGAAATTAGAGACAATATCAATAACTTGACAAAAAGACCTTAGACATGGCTACCTGCACTTATGACTACGATTTTTGAAACAGTTCTTATGCGAAGAGTCATTTTGGGCACAATTGTCGCTATAGTGATCGGTCTTGGAGGATGGAGGCTAGGCTATTTCATCGGCAGCGAGACTGCAAACAGCGATGACCAACTAGCATGGATGCTGTCTCTCTCTATCGGCGGTTATGCCGTTGGCTATTTGCTTGCCCCCTATCTAACCGTCCGCCCTTGGAACTGGGCTAAAAGACGCTGGCGGATAAGGCCGGGGTTGATTCCTATACCGAACCTTGTGGCTATTACTACAGGGTTAACATTTGCTTTGATCATCGCAGCTCTGCTGACTCTGCCTCTGTCCATGCTCCCGAACCAGTGGGGCAAGTTTACACCTCTTGCGGTGGCACTCTTTTTAGCTATTGTCTTTGTGCCCATTATGGTGCTGCAAGGGCCTGCCGTGCTGAGGTTCTTTTTCGGCGCAACCCCGGGCCTGCAGGCAACAAGGGATTCCGGGGGTAGTCTGCTTATTCTGGATACTAATGCCATCATCGATGGACGGATCGCTGATATTATTCAGACAGGGTTCGTACAGGGTACTCTAATCATACCGCGCTTCGTCCTCAATGAACTACACCATATCGCCGATTCCCCCGACGCATTACGCCGAAATCGTGGTAGGAGAGGCTTAGAGATGCTGACCCAACTTCAGAAGGGAACAGGGGTTCTGGTTAAGATTTCCGATATAGATTTTGATGATACCCATGAGGTTTATTCCAAGTTAGTGAGATTGGCTAAAACGCTGCGCTGTCCCGTCGTTAGCAATGATTTCAATCTGAATAGAGTGTCTGCGCTTCAAGGCGTGAAGGTGCTGAATATCAATGAGTTGGCTAATGCTGTCAAAGCTATGATCCTGCCCGGCGAGGAGATGCTAATACGCATCGTTCAAGAAGGTAAGGAGCCCGGGCAGGGCATTGGTTCCCTTGACGACGGCACCATGGTTGTGGTCGAAGGAGGACGCCGTTTTCTTAACACGGAGCTCAGTATAGCTGTTACCAGGGTGTTGCAGACTGCGGCCGGCCGCATGATTTTCGCTCAACCTAAAGAGCCTGTAGATGAAAGAAGAAGGTAAGTCGATGTTGTAATCACAGTCTATTAGTATTAAATATATTTTTGCATCATACAGTAATCTCAGTTAAACTTGACCAGAATACGCAGCAAAGCTAACAGAATGTAGGAGGGATTGGACATTAGCCTTATGAATGTTATGGAACTGTTCAGGCTTGACGGCAAAGTGGCCATCGTTACCGGCGGGTCTAGAGGGCTGGGTTTCTGGATGGCGGAAGGGCTGGCTGAAGTCGGCGCAAACGTCGTCCTGTGCGCCAGAAAATTGGAGCCGTGTGAGGAAGCTGCTAAGGCAATACGGGATATCGGGGTTCGCAGCCTCGCAGTCGGCTGCGACGTTACCGACCCTGATGCAGTTAAAGCCTTGATTGAGAGAACAATCTCGGAATTCGGGCGGGTGGATATCCTGATCAATAACGCCGGCTTCATATGGGAGGAGCCGCCGGAAAAAGTATCACTCGAGACGTGGAATAAAACACTGGCTATTAATGCTACGGGCACTTTTCTCTGCAGCCAGGAAGCCGGCAAACACATGATCAAACAGAGGCAGGGCAAAATTATCAACATAGCCTCGATATCCGGTTTGGCTTCAGTAGACCCCGAACTTTCCAACACCGTTCCATACAGTGCCGCCAAAGGGGCTATTGTGGCATTGACCCGCGACCTGGCGCGCAAGTGGTGTCAATACAATATCACTGTCAATGCTATCGCCCCCGGCTATTTCGCCACTAAGATGTCCAAATATTTGGCCGAGCATCGCCAGCCGCAACTGATGAATTCTATTCGTATGAAGAGGCTGGGAACCAAGGACGAAATAAAGGGAGTCGCCGTTTTTCTCGCTTCAGCCGCCTCTAATTATATTACCGGCCAGATATTTGCTGTAGATGGCGGCACTGTAATGTAGGGCTCTGTCCTAATCTTGCAGTCGGATAATGAAGGTTGGGCTAGAAGATTATAAGCAGCAATCTATAGCGAACCTTATAGAAATAGGGAAATAATATTATCAGGAGCGAAAACATGTATACAGCAGAAAAATACCTGTGGTGGAGCGAGGGGGAGCGCAAGCTGGCTGACGAGGTGGCGGACTTCTCGGACAATGTGATTAGACGGGATATCAACGAGATCGAAAAAACCAAGAAGTTTCCCTGGAACTGGTTCGAGGAAATGGGCAGGAAAGGCTGGTACGGCGCTTTTATCCCCGAAAAATACGGCGGCATGAAAAAAGGCACCGGCAGGACTACCGGCTTCTGCATCGTGCTGGAGGAGATCGCCCGCGGCGCGCCTGTCGCAGTGGACTTCTATGAGACGACCATCTACGGATACTCGCCCATCGTCAGGTTCGGCACCGAGAAACAGAAGAGAAAATGGCTCCCCGGATTGGCAACCGGCGAGCTTTTCGCTGCCATCGTTATCACCGAGCCCTTCATGGGCTCCGATGCGGCCAATATTCAAACCACAGCCGTACGCAAGGGCCATGAATACATCATCAATGGCAAAAAGCGGTTCATCACGCTGGGCGGCATCGCCAATCTGTATGTTACCTATTGCAAGACCAGCGACGACCCCGAAGACCGCAGGAATCACCGGCACCTGAGCGCCTTCGTGGTGGAAAAAGGAACGCCGGGGTTTTCGGTGGAGGCGATACACGACCCCATGGGACGCTTCGGCTCCCGACACGCCGTCCTGAACTTCGATGAGGTGCGCATCCCCAGAGAGAACCTTATCCTGAACGAAGGAGACGGCTGGAAAATTCTCACCGATGCCCTGAATATCGAAAGGATCGGGGTTGCGGCGGGGGCGGTAGGCACATCACGCTGTGCTATCGAAGCCACCGCGCAGTATGTGACCCGCCGCGTTGCCTTCAATCAGACCCTCGCCGATATACCCGGCGTGCAGACCATGTGCGGTGACATGGTAACGCGGACAAGCCTCATCAGTCTGCTGGTGTATTACTCCGCGCACAAAATGGACCAGGGCATGGATGTGCCGCTGGGCTGCACTATCGCCAAGGTCTACGCCACGCAGTCGCTGATGAAAACCGTGCTCGATTCCGTGCAGTGCCACGGCGGCGACGGCTACATGCGGAACTATCCAGTGGAAAGGCTGATGCGCGACTCCAAGCTCATCGAGATAGGCGCGGGTGCCAACGAGCTGATGCAGCATCTGGTGTGGAGACTCTGGCTGAAGGACTACATGGCTCTGCGCGGCGCAGGCAGAAAGCCGGTCACCCGCAGCAGCATCGGCGGAGCCGCAGCGAAAAAGAAGATTCTGGACTCTTTAGCGGAGTTCTACTGCCGGCATCCCGCCCTCTACATGGAAAAGGAAGAGATGATGGGTAATCTGGGCTTGACCGAAGCCGACCTGGACAAGGCGCTGGAAGCCGGAGAGGCGGAGAAGCTGGTGGCTCTGTACCGCAAGCGGGGCCGCATCTCAATGGCTAAAGCCACCTATGCCGGTCTCAAGAAAGCCAAACCGCAGAAGCACTATCAGTTCTTCCCCGACTTTGTGGACAAGAAAAAAGAGGTATTTTAGGTAAATCCGTCCGGATGGAGCCCGAAAAATATAAAAAGGCGGAGCAATGGAGTTCAAAAACATTGTCTATGAAAAGTCGGGGGGCGTAGGCACCATCACGCTTAACCGTCCCGGCAAGCTCAACGCGATAACGTTTGAAATGCTGGACGAGATGTGGCAGGTACTCCAGGATATACTGATAGACAACGATGTACATGTAATACTTCTGACGGGCTCGGGAAGGTATTTTTGTGCCGGGGCGGACCTGGAGATAGTAGGTGGTATGACCACGACTGAATTTCGCGTTCGCCAGCGAAAATACTGGAACAGGGTCTTCTCTGAGTTCGAGGAGATCCAGAAGCTGACCATCGCCGCCCTTAACGGGCCGGCAATCGGAGGCGGGTTGGAACTCGCCCTCTGCTGCGATTTGAGATATTCGGTAACTGATGCGCATTTCTCTTTGCCGGAGATTAACTTCGGCATTCTTCCAGACTCCGGAGGAACCGTCCGTCTCCCATGGTTGATCGGTCTGGCAAGGGCTAAAGAGCTTATCCTGACCGGTGACAGCATTACCGCCAAAAAAGCGGAGGAACTGGGGCTGGTGAATGCGATATTTTCCCGAGAAACCTTTGAGGAGGAGGTTGGTAGGATTGCCGCGAGGATGGCTCAAAAAGCACCTATGGCCATAGGTTTAGGTAAACAGCTCATCAATAGAAGCTTTCAGCAAAGAGATATTAGAATCAGCCTCGAAGATGTTATGGATGTCCAATCCATATTAATCTACACTGAGGATTACCGGGAAGCAGTCAAAGCCCTAAAGGAGAAAAGGCCTCCCATTTTCCGTGGTAAGTGACGTATCGACCTTTAGCTAAATACGGATGATGACTTCGTCCATACTGAGATATGTCAGGTCTAGTCGGTGTGGACGTTGTGCTTCCAATATATGATTTACAGCATGAAATGAGAATTGGACATGGGCAAGTTGAAAGGACATGTGGCCATTGTAACAGGGGCTGGGCAAGGGATCGGCAGGGGAATAGCTCTAGTATTTGCCAAAGAGGGCGCCAAAGTGGCTATAGCTGATCGCAACGCAGAAACTTGCGCCGAAGTTACTGAGTATATACATAACCTAGGCCATGAAGCAATTGCTATAATCTGCGATGTTGGTGATTCAACCCAGGCCGAGGCGATGGTTAAAGAGGTTGGAGATAAATATGGTTCAATTGACATCCTGGTGAACAATGCCCAACGTTACGTCCCACGCAGGTTGGTCGAGGAAATCGAGGATGAGGACTGGGATAAATCCATACAAGTAGGCCTCAAGTCAACTTGGTATTGCTGCAAAGCAGTTTTCCCCTATATGAAGGAAAAGGGTGGTAAGATCATCAATATGTGTTCAGGTAGTGGCCTAATCGGACTAGAGGGTAGGGCGGTATACTGTGCCACCAAAGAAGCTGTTCGCGCCTTTTCTAAGACAGTGGCACGCGAATGGGGCAAGTACAAGATTAATGTAAACGTGATCTGCCCGGCAGCAATCACACCAGCGACCATGTTCATGAAAAATACAGATCCAGAAGAGTATGCACGCATCGTTGAGGGAGCTGCTTTGGGCCGATGGGGAGATCCAGAGAATGACATCGGACGAGTAGCAGTTTTTCTGGCCAGCAGCGATTCGGACTACATGACAGGACAGACGCTTGTGGTCGATGGCGGCAACATCATGCTGTGAGCAATATCCTGCATGTGTATTTCACACTTGCGAAATCTGAAAATTATATAGAGTTCATACTCTACGAATGAAAGGAACCAAATGGAATTCGAGAACATAGCGCAGCTATTTGATCTTACAAACAAGGGCGCCATTGTCACCGGTGGTGCCATGGGCATTGGTGAAGCTATTGTAGAACGACTCGCCCAAGCTGGTGCTAGCGTTATGATCGCCGACGTAAATACCGATGCTGCAAGACAGACTGCAGGTCGTATCAATGCCAGTGGCGGTAAAGTGCATTTCATGAAAGCTGATGCAGGGAGCGTTGCAGACGCCGAGAGAGTAGTTCAGAGTACTGTTGAAGCCTTCGGCCGTTTGGATGTGCTGGTTAACAGCGCTGGAATTTACCCCTTTTCAAAAGCGTTAGAAATCAGCAAAGAAATGTGGGATAAGGTATACAAAATTAACACAAAAGGCGTCTTCTTCTATTCAAAAGCGGCAGCCCAGAAGATGATTAACTGCGGCAACGGAGGCAGGATCGTAAACATCGCCTCTACGGGAGCACTGGGTCCTACACCTACAGGTGGGCTCGCACATTATGATTCTTCAAAAAGTGCAGTAGTAATGATCACCAAAGCTCTGGCACTCGAGCTGGGGCCACATGGCATTCTAGTTAATGCAGTCGCTCCAGGTTCAACACTCACTCCGGGCACCGGCGAACGTCTGAAGGGCGAGCGAGGTAAGTTCTTAAGCTCTAAATTGCCTCTAGGACGTATGGGCGAGCCAGACGATATCGCTAAAGTAGTGTTGTTCTTAGTCAGCGCAGCCGCAGATTATGTGACCGGCACCGTAGTAGTCGTTGATGGTGGATACCTGCTCATGTAGATGTCAACTCAGGTGCATGTCGAGCCGAAGAAGCAGCTTATCTCGATTAACGAGGTTATTGAAAAGACCCTGAAACTAGAGGCTCATCACATGAAGGTGAATAATACAGAGCCGGCTGTATGTCACCGCTTTAACCTTTTTTCTTGAGCTTTTTAGAATAGTTCAAAAGCCCAGTCGTTATCAGAATAGACCCATAGAGGGGGACAAATGACTGTGACAGTAATGACAGGATCAGCTTCAGGCATGGGAGCTGCGACTCGCAAGCGTTTCGAGCGCTCCGGAGATAAAGTCATCGGCATTGACATCAGAGACGCTGAAATAATCGCGGACCTTTCCACACATGAGGGAAGGGCACACGCAATCTCCAGCGTGAAACAGCGTTGCAAAGCGCTTGATCGCCTGGTGTCCTGCGCGGGACTAGCTACTTATGCGCGACCAGTCTCCCTAATCGCTTCCGTAAACTACTTCGGAACGGTCAAGCTGCTAGACGGACTATTAGAGCTTCTAGAGAAAGGAGAAAACCCTGCGGCGGTGGTGACATTATCCAATTCAGCCCAGTGGGTGCCAATAGACGAGGAGCCCTACTTTCAGGCCTTGCTTCGTCATGATGAGGCTGAAGCTGTGAAAATTCTTGATGAGGCACCTGATGCCTTTATGGCTGCCGGCATGGCGTATGTTGGCTCAAAGCTTGCCTTGGGGCGAGCAGTAAGACAGCGCGCCATGACTTGGGGCAAGGCTGGTGTGCGGCTCAACGGAGTTGCGCCGGGGAATACCAAGACGCCCATGTTCCAGAAAATCCTTGACGACCCAAATCTCCGCGATGGTGTTCCGAACATGGAAATCCCACTGGGGCAGCTGAACGAGCCTGACGAAGTGGCGAGTCTCATTGCCTTTCTCTGCAGCCCTGAGGCCTCTGCTATTCATGGCAGCATCTTTTATATCGACGGAGGAACGGACGCGCTGATTCGACCGGATCGTTTTTGAAATCCTGCTCTCTATTGGCAGTTCTAGCATCAAGTCTTTTTTGAGCACCACTAAACCCACATATTGTCGAAGCTGCTCGGTATATTACCGTTATCAAGCATAACCTCAAGGGTTCTGACCGTCAGCACCTTAACTCAAAGTTAAGCAATCACTAGATCCAATTTGCTGCTGCCTATGCTGCACAACAGCTTGGTTTAGTATATGGAATAAGAAACGGTGATGGCTCCGGCTACAATAGTATAGTCCCGGACAAGGACGGAAACTAAGGTAGGAGGAGCCACCCAAAATGAAGAATAGCGCAGCCTCCTCAGCGAGAGCACCCTGACTGAGAGAAGAGCGCTCATCAGAAGTTTTATCAAAGATGTCACGGTGACAGAAAAAGAGGTGGCACTCACCTATACTATGCCGCTACCTCCTGAAGGGGTAATCGGAGAGCAATTAGCAGTTCCCTCTACTGTACAGTATGGTGGGCCCGGCTGGATTCGAACCAACGACCAATCGGTTATGAGCCGACCGCTCTGCCGCTGAGCTACGAGCCCACTCTTTCCAGTATTATTGCCGCCCCCTGCCCCATCCCCACGCACATCGCCGCCAGACCGTACCTCACCCGCCGCCGCACCATCTCGTGCGTCAGCGTGGTTATCAATCTGGCACCGCTGCAGCCCATGGGATGCCCCAGGGCAACAGCGCCGCCGTTCGGGTTTACCTTATTTTCATCGAGACCAAGCTCTTTTATCGCCACCATAGCCACCACGGCGAAGGCTTCGTTTATCTCCGCCACATCCATATCGGCTACGGTCAAGCTTGCCCGTTCTAGTGCTTTCTGCGTCGCCGGTATCGGACCTAACCCCATCAGCTTGGGGTCTACTCCCGCTACCGCCATCGAAACAATCTTTGCCCTGGGCTTTATCCCCAGTTTCCTCGCTCTCCCTGCCGACATCAGCAATATCGCCGCTGCACCGTCGCTGGCTGCCGAGGCGGTCGCCGATGTTATCAGCCCGTCCTTGCGGGCGATAGGCTCCAGCGCCGCCATGATATCAAGCGAGGTGTAAGACCTCGGGTTCTGGTCTCTGTCTATCAGCCTCTTGCCACCCGACTCCGAGGGCACCTCCACAGGAACCATCTCGTCCCTGAACCTGCCCTCTTCCTGCGCCGCTATCGCCTTCCGATGGCTGCTCAGGGCGAACTTCTCCTGCTCCGCCCTCGAGATATTATACATCACAGACAAGTTCTCGGCTGTCAATCCCATCGAGGACGAGCTTCGGTCAACGAACTCGAACCGCCTGGGATTCAGGTCGGCCCCCGCGCCCTCGGGAAGATGGGTCATGTGCTCGATGCCGCCGGCGATGAACACATCGCCGCAACCGCTCATAATCGCCTGAGCAGCGCTGTGCACCGCCGTCATGCCCGAGGCACACTGCCGATTGATGGTCTGGGCGGCGACATTGAACGGCACACCCGCCATGATAGCTATGTAGCGCGCAATGTTCATTGCCTGCTCGCCGCTCTGGGTGGCGCAGCCCAGTATGACATCCTCGACCAGCGCAGGGTCGATTTTCGTTCTGTTAAGGAGCTCTCGAACTACGATAACGCCGAGTTCGTCGGAGCGGATATCCTTGAACCATCCCTTTTCCGGGTGCGACCTCGCAATAGGAGTCCGCACCGCATCTACGATTACCGCCTCACGCATCCCGGTCTACCGATTTCCGCTCCAGTTTATGTTCCGTTAAAAGCAAACCTATTTTAACTCAGTATGAAGGGAGTCGCAAGTAGCGAAAGCCAGACGCTCGATTAAAATTGTAGGGCAGGTTTTCCCAACCTGCCTGTCCGCGATGGTCGGGTTAGGAAACCCGACCTACTTCTTCTGAGAATCTCTAGCCAGCTTCTTGTAGTATTCGGCGGTCTGTGCCATGCCTTCCTGGAGCGAAAGGCGTGCGCTCCAGCCCAGCTCTTTCTTTGCTTTCTTGCAATCGAGGCAGATGCGATAGACCTCCCCTTTGCGCACCGGAGCGTAGATGGGCTTCTCCTTGTATCCCAGCACGCTCGCCAGCGTGTCGAAAATCTGCTGGTCTTTGGTCTCGACGCCCGTCCCGATGTTGTAAATGCCGTTCTTTTTATGCTTGAGCGCTATGATATTGGCTCTCACGACGTCCGCGACATGAGTGTAGTCCCGTGTCTTGTCGCCGGGCCCGAAGATGGTGGGGCGTTTGCCGGTGAGCATCTGAACCGCAAATATAGCCACCACGCCAGCCTCCCCGAAGGGGTTCTGCCTCGGGCCATAGACATTGGCATATCTCAGAATCACATATTCCAGACCGTCGGTTATGCTGTATAGATGCAGGTAATGCTCCACCGTGTGCTTGGAGACGCCGTATTGCGAAACGGGATTGATGGGATGGTTCTCATCGGCAGGCAGGTACTGTGGGTCGCCGTAGATAGCCCCTCCCGTGGAAGCGTAGACTATTCTCTTCACCCCTAAGCGCAGGCAGTTTGAGATAAGGTTCAGACTGCCCAGGATGTTGGCGCTGGCATCGGCGATGGGGTCTTCCCCCGATTTCCTCACGTCTATCTGGGCGGCATGGTGATTGACGATTTCCGGCTTCTCTTTTTCCAGTATTGAAGCAAGAGCTTTATCGCAGAGGTCTGCCTGGTAGAACTTCGCTTTGGGGTTGAGGTTGCGCTTGAAGCCGGTGGAGAGATTATCCACGACCACAACCTCGTGGCCGTCTTTGATCAGCGCATCGACCAGATTTGAGCCGATAAAGCCTGCGCCTCCGGTAACCAGAATTTTCAAGCTTCGCTCCTTATCACTCTACGGTTACGCTTTTAGCCAGGTTGCGGGGCGTGTCTATGGAGCAGCCCCTCTCCTTGGCGGTGTAATAGGCAAGAAGCTGCAGCGCAACGGCATTGACTATGGGAGAGAATATCGGGCTGACTTTGGGCACCCTGACCGCAAAATCGACATACTTTTCAATCTCGATGTCGCCTTCTTCGGCTATCGCCAGCACGGGGGACTCCCGGGCTTTTATTTCCTTGATATTAGCCATGAGGGTGTCATAGGTATTGTCCCTGGCAGCGATGGCGACAACCGGCGTCTTGGGGGTGAGCAAAGCAAATGGCCCGTGCTTCAACTCGCCTGCGGGATAGCCCTCGGCATGTATGTATGAAATCTCCTTGAGCTTCAGAGCACCTTCCAGAGCTACGGGGTAGTTAAGTCCCCTCCCGACAAAGAACACGTTCTCGTATTTTGCCAGGTACTTGCCGAAAGCAGCTATCTCCTCTTCCCTGTCGATAAGCTGCTGCACCTTATCGGGAAGCTGCCTGAGCTCCGTGGCCATGCTCACCCGGGAGCGGATATCGCCCGACGCCCAGGCTAACCCCATCAGGTAGAGCATGGTAAGCTGAGCGATGAAGCTCTTGGTGGCAGCCACACATATCTCCGGCCCCGCTGTTATGTAAAGTGTTTCATCGGCTAATCGCGTGGCGCTGCTGCCGACCACGTTGGTAATCGCCAGGGTGCGGCATCCTACCTCTTTCGCCTTCTTCAGCGCCCTCATAACGTCCGCAGTCTCGCCCGACTGCGTTATGACTATAACCCAGGTCCTGCCCAGAACGGTATCGGAGTAGTTGAACTCCGAGGCTATCTCGACGCGCACGGGTATCTGCGTCAGGCTTTGAATCACCTGCTGTCCCACCAGCGCAGCATAATAGGATGTGCCGCAGGCTATGAAAAGGATATCGTTGATGCCTGCGTCTTTACGAATCCCCAGGTTCACCACCGGCTCCAAGGCGGAGATATATCCTTTATATGTGTTCCGGATAACCCTGGGCTGCTCGTGGATTTCCTTAATCATGAAATGGGCATAGCCGCCCTTCTGTGCCTCTTCGATGCTCCAGGGGATTCGGTGCACCTCTCTATCTATCTGCTTACCGTTTCTGAAGCACCTGACCCCGTCTCCCGTGACAACTCCGATGTCGCCGTCTTCGAGATAAATTACCCTGTCCGTGTAGTCCAGCACGGCAGGCACATCGGAAGCCACCAGGTTCTCTTTGTCGCCCACGCCCAGTATCAGAGGGCTTTCGTTGCGGGCTACCACCATGCCGTCCCAGTCAGAATGGATGGCAACAAAGGCATACGAGCCGCTCATGTCTCCTATTGCCTTCGATACCGCTTCCTGAAGGTCGCCCTGGAAGTATTTCTCGATGAGGTGCGGTATGACCTCGGTGTCCGTGTCGGAACGGAATTTATGCCCTTCTTGGGTAAGTTTCTCTCTCAACGCGAGGTAATTATCGATAACGCCGTTGTGCACTACCGCTATCTTTCCGGTGCAATCGGCGTGAGGGTGTGCGTTGCCCTGCGAGGGTTTGCCGTGAGTAGCCCATCTGGTATGCCCGATGCCTGCCTTGTTGATATGGGGACGCAGCTTTTTCTCCAGGGCTTCGATTCTTATGGCATCCTTATATATCTCAACATCTTTCCCGAGCAGGGCTATACCGCAGGAGTCGTAGCCGCGGTACTCCAGCCGTTTCAGGCAGTTGACCAGCACCGGCTGGGCTGCCCTGTGCCCTACGTAGCCAACGATGCCGCACATCTATCTATACCACCAGACCGTCATCGGGTATGCTCTGCTCGATCACCTTCAGCGCTTTTACCTTGCAGCGGTTGCCCATTATAACACCCGGCGCTGTCACCACATTATCGCCCACGCTGCAATGCTCTCCCATCATAGCGCCTATGCTTACCCTGTTATATTCATCATCGACCTTTATCTCGGTCTCGCCGCTCTGGGCAACGAAATGTCCCTGCAGCCGGCATCCCCGGTCGATTATGGAATCTCGAATAGTGGAGCCGGGTCCAATTTCCACCCCGTCGGCTATCATGCAGTTATCTATCACCGTGAAAGGCATAACGCAGACATTGTTCCCCATGCTTGTCGAAGGCAGGACGCACACGCCCGGCCCTATCTCACAGTTCTCCCCGATAATTGCCGGACCTACAATGTAGGAGTTCGACCTGATAGTAGTGCCTTTGCCTATCGACACCTGCCCTTTTATATTCACGTCCTTCTCGATAAAGCCGCCTGTAGCAGCCTGCGTCTTGGTCAGAGCCACATCGTTAAGCCTCAAAATATCCCAGGGATAAACTACATCGAGCCACGCGCCCGCCGACGGACACGCCTTTATCTTGATTCCCTGAGCGATCATGCTGCGGATAACGGAGGGCAGGTCTGTCTCCTGTCCGATGAAGTCGAATATGTCGTTGCTGAAGGCATAGATGCCGGTATTCACCAGATGGCTCACCGCCTCCCTGGGCTTTTCCACGATACTGGTCACTATGCCGTCCTGAGCTTCGATTACACCGTATTTAGAGATATACTCCTGTTCGTTAACCAGAATTGCGTTCGGCTTTTCCAGCACTATTTTGGAAATGGTGACAGGGTCGATGATGTTGTCCCCGGGCAGGACCATGAATTTGCCCTTTATCTTGCCCTTGACCTGCTTCACGGCGTGCGCCGTGCCGAGCTGCTGTTTTTGCTCCACGTACTCTATATCGACATGGAATTGCTCGCCGGAGCCAAAGTAATCCATCACCTGGTCTTTCTTGTAGCCCACGACAAGCAGGATCTTGCGGATTCCGTTCTGCGCCACCGCCTCTATGACATATTGCAGAATCGGCTTGTTGGCAATAGGAATCATCACCTTGGGCTTCGAGGCTGTAAACGGCCTCAGCCTCTGACCCTCGCCGGCAGCGAGTATAACAGCCTGCTCTATTCTTGCCACAGCAACCCCCTAACGGGTAGGTTGGAGCACCCGCTCCAACCGAGCCCGGAGCGGATGCTCCAGGCTACCCTTTATATATCAGCTTTAAAATATCTGTGAACCCGGCAGCACTACCCCGGCAACAAAAGCGCCCGGCCCGATAAAGGAATGGTCGCCAATCAGACTGCCGATATTGATGCTGGAGTTTATGCCGGTTTGCACGCCGTCGCCGATAATGGCGCCCAGCTTGCGCCTCTTGGTATCGACACCACCTGACGTTATGGTACTCTTGTCCAGCCTCAGATTGGCGATTTTGGTGCCGGCACCCAGATTGCATTCCTGCCCTATGATGCTGTCTCCGATATAGTTGTGGTGCGGGATTTTGCTGCCCCGCATGATAATCGAATTCTTGACCTCCACGGCGCTGCCGATATGGCAGCTGTCGCCGATGGCGGTGCTGGGACGGATGAAGCAGTTGGGTCCTATATCGCAGTTCTCTCCGATTATCACCGGCCCCTGAATATAGGAGTTCGACCGCACCGTTGTGCCTTTGCCGATGGAGACCTTTCCCTTTATTACTGCGTGCTCTTCGATTGTCCCCAAGTTCTGCGCTTCGATTCCCTCCATCAGCGACTCGTTTGCCGTCAGCAGGTCCCAGGGATAGCTTAAATTGAGCCAGTGGGCGATTTTGACCCACGACACCGGATAGTCCTCGCCCAGCAGGATTTGCAGGGAATCGGTAAGTTCGTACTCGCCCCGGGGCGATTCCCCGGTCTTGGCTATAGCGGGGAAAATATCCGCCGTCAGCAGATACACACCGGCGTTGACCAGCTTGGAAGGAGGATTAGCCACCTTCTCATGTATCGCCTTGATTCTATCTCCGGTTATCTCCACCACACCCAGGTCTCTGGTGTCCTTCGCCTCGGTCAGGCTCAGAGCGATGGTGTCCTTCGCCAGCAGCTTTTCCACATCCTCCGCTTTAAGCAGCACATCGCCGTTCGCCAGCAGGAATCTATCCCCGACCAGCCCTTCCACCATCTTCACAGCGTGAGCTGTGCCGAGCTGCTTCCTCTGCGTAACATAGTCTACTCTCACACCCCATTTCGAGCCGTCGCCGAAATGCTGCCTGATGGTCTCGGCGTGATAACCCACGACCAGCGTGAACTCTCGCACGCCTGCCTTCTTCAATTCGATGAGCAGGTGTTCCAGTATGGGCCTGTTAGCGATGGGCAGCATCACCTTGGGCCTGGTATAGGTCAGGGGGTGCATCCTTTTGCCCTCGCCCGCTGCCAGAATCACTGCTTTCATCTAATCATTCCAAAAACTTGATATTCGGGTAGGTCGGAGCACCCGCTCCGACCAAAGTCTGGAGCCCATATTTGGGTAGGTCGGAGCATCCGCTCCGACCTAGACTGGAGCAGATGCTCCAGTCTACCCCTGTGAAATGGCCGCTCAGGGTTCGACAAGCCTGTCCTGAGCGAAGCCGAAGGGCTCACCACGAACGGCATCCTTTACAGCCTCAATGCCCAGCTCATATATCTGTTTTGCCCGCCTCACGCTCTTTGCCTCGGCGGTTATCCTTATCTTGGGCTCGGTGCCCGATGGCCTTATCAGCAGCCAGCCATCTTTAAACGCCAGCCTGAGACCGTCTATAGTGTCCAGTTTACCTTCTGCCTCAGCCCTCAGATTTTTCTCCACTATCTTCATCACAGACCTGTCCCCGGCAACACTGCCGCGCAGGACAGGATACGAAGGTATCTCATCGACCAGCGCAGATAATTTCCTCCTGCTGGCTATCTCTACTATTTTAGCAGCCGAGTAAATACCGTCGGGACACAGCGAGACACGCGGGAAGATGTAACATCCCGAAGGCTCCGCCCCGAACTCCCTGACTTTTTTCCCCGACTTAGCGCGGAGGACATCGGAGACGAAGGCATCGCCTACTTTTGTTCTTGCTACCCCGAATCCCATCTCCTCGATAACCATCGAGGCGTCCACTGTGGTCACAACCCTCTCAACCCCGAGCTGGCGGGCGAACAGGGCTATCAACTTGTCCCCGCCGATGAACCTGGCTTTATCATCGACGACCGCCACCCTGTCGGCATCTCCATCGTGGGCGATGCCCAGGTCAGCCTTCTCCGACTTCACAGCCTTCATCAGCTCACCCAGGTTCTCCGGCAGCGGCTCGATCTCCCTGGGAAAATGTCCCGTGGGCTCGCAATACAGCGGCACAACTTTGCAGCCGAGCTTTCTCAACAGTTGCGGCGTAATTACCGAAGCTGCCCCGCCCCCGCAGTCCACCACAACCTTGAGCCCGTATTCAGCGGGAAAATCCTTCCTTATACGAGCTATATGCTTGTCAACCGCCCCTGTGTAATCTATGCAGTTCTTCATCTTCTGCCAAGGTGCGAGCCGAAGAGACTTCTTGGAGATGGCTTTCTCTATCTTCTCCCTCTGAGCGGAGTCGAAGGCAGAGCCATCGGGGTTTACCAGCTTTATACCGTTGTACTGCGGCGGGTTATGCGATGCCGTAATCATGGCTCCTGCGTCGAAATCCCGGGCAGCATAGGCAAGCGTCGGCGTGGGCAGCGCGCCCGCGTCGGAGGCAGAGGCTCCGGCAGCCAGCAACCCTGAGATAAAGGAATACTTAACAGCCTCGCTTGACGTCCTCGTATCGCAGCCTATCACAGCCGAGCGGCAGGAGCCGCCCGCAGCCAGACCCACCTCGAACATCAGTTGCAGGAGATCCGCCGTAACAACCTGCCTTATCCCGGACGAACCAAAAAGACCCATACTGTAGGGTTTTACCCCTCCCTCTAATCCCTCCCTCAAGGGGAGGGAAGAGTAAATCTCCTCTCCCCTGACGGGTTCACCCTGAACGGTTCACCGTGAACGGGAGAGGCGAGAGCCTGCCCTGGTTCCACTGAGTCACCACGAAGTGAGCTTGCCGAAGGGTGAGGGTGACACGCTTATAGAAATCTGTGCAACCGCAACCCAGACCAGCTGCGCAACCCCTACCGCAACCGCTTAACTAACAACAGCGGAGGGGGTGGGATTCGAACCCACGGTCCCGGTAAACCGAGACAACGGTTTTCAAGACCGCCTCCTTAAACCGCTCGGACACCCCTCCATAGCTTCGGATTCTATCACAATTGTGTAGGAATGTCCAAACGCACCCCTATCAGCCACGAGCTATCCGCTACGAGCTACTTCACCACCCCACCAGATTGCTTCGTCACTACGTTCCTCGCAACGACACTATAATAAATGTCATTGCGAGTCCATCCTTCCTTTAGGAAGGAGGCGAAGCAATCTCAGCGCTTGAATCAAACATCGGAATGACATCATTGCACGCCGCCGCTGCGTTCTCCGCGCCCTCTGCGGTAATTAATAAGTAAAGGGCGTCCTTCCATGGAAGGACGCCCTCGTTTCCCAATCCTATTAACTTGTTAGACTCTCTAACTGGCGGCTGGGGTTATCCGCACCCCTTTGCGGGCAAGTTGTTCCACCTTCTGAGCCGGGGCAGCCCCGCCGGGCTGTGTGGTAATCCAGCCGTTGCGTATCGCCAGGAACACCGCATGCGCCCTGTCGTTGGCGTTCAGCTTGCGCAGGATGGCGCTGACATGGTTCTTAATCGTCTGCTCGCTGATGCCCAGGATATTGGCGATGCGCTTGTTAGAATTGCCCTCGGCGACATGGGTCAGAATCTGTATCTCCTTGGGGGTGAGCGGAGTGGTTATCTCCTCCACCGTCTTGCCCATGGCAGCGATATCCTGGAACTGCCTTAGCACCCTCCAGGCGACCTTGGGCCTGTTGCTGACAGCATCGTTGATGGGATACTCGCCGCGGGAGGCTCGCTTAATCGTCTCGATGAGTTCCGCGGGAGTGCAACCGCGACTCCTCATATAAGCTACCGCGCCGGTCTTAATGACCTCGAACAGCTCCTCGTCATTTTCATCGGGGTTAGCGCTGAGCATCACCACTTTAGTAGCGGGGAAATACCGGCATATCTTCTTGCCGAGTTCGAGTCCTCTGAGCGAGGGATAGTTTATATCCAGGAGCACCACATCGGGGGATTTGGCAGTGATTTGCGTGATTGCCTCCGTTCCGTCGTCGCCGGGGTCGCATTCCAGGACTTCGAGTATCTCGGGGTTATTCTGCCCGCCCAGAGCCTGGCGCACCCCTGCGCGGAAGAACGGCTGGCTGTCTACTATCATTATTATTATTTTACGCATGGTTTACCTCGACATCGCATAGCTATTAGTATTGTCCGGCAACCCGCTTTCGCGTCCGTCCAGAGGGAGTCCCTTGCTTTCTTCCAGCAGCAGCACTGCGATATCCTCCGGCCTGAACCTGCGGTCGCCGCGCGGGCCGATGCGGTATGCTTTTATGATGCCCTGGTCGCTCCAGCGTCTCAGTGTATTGCTGTGAACGTGGAGCAGGCGGCTCACTTCCCTCACAGTGAGCATGGTAGTCATCGATTTAGTATTATTTGCCATATCTACCCCCATCCCATCTGTAGCTATCGTGTCACAACTATAGCCTACCTAACTTCACCTCACAATCACCCAAACGGACTAATTGCCGAAGCAAATAGTAATGGTACAAACGGTACCGTTCGGCGAGCCTTTAGTAATAGACTGGAAGTACTAATATTTGTGGGATATGGGAGGATAGCTCAAGGAATGTTCGGTTGACAAGCTCATTCTTATAGGTTAACCTTTAGGCTGGTGAGGTTGACGGAGTCTATCCGTCAGCCGAGCTATCTGGATGGGGATATTAAGAAACCTCTGATTAAGTTCACGAAATCTGATACTCAGCACAGTTTCTCAATTTTCAACTGAGTCGTTGACTAAAATTTAGGCTTATCGTTATCTTTTAATCTCCTTAT
>VGNW01000023.1 GCA_016865955.1 Chloroflexota bacterium
GATAATCTGGCGAGGCGTATATTCCATTTTGCCGACATTAGGGCAGGATGCAGAACAGGTGCCGCACTGTATGCACAGGCGTATCTTTTCGCCACCGGGGATGCTGCATATTTCATTGACGAAACTATTGCCACCGTGAACTTTTGTTTCCATCGCCACCCCCTGAATTTTACTTGAAAATTGTACTCATGCGATAATCATCGGGCAAATAAATAGGGGGCTATCCCAGCCCCCTCCCATTCGTCCACTTATAATGGACTGCTGTAATCAACTTATTTAACCCTTTCCCGGAATAGCCAGTTTCTCGGCCTCTTTAGAGACAGTTGCCCTTCTCTTCTGGCGCTGGCGCACATCTACCAGCACTCTGTAAAGCCCGCTGACGTTCAGATACCACACCAGCGCTACTGGCGCGAGAATGAGCGGCACGCCGAATATCACTGCTATTAATATTATATACCACTCCATTCTGTCCCTCCTTCACTCCTTGAGGTTTTTAAAAATTCCTCTATGCGCGACCTTGCTCCGCGCGAACAGCCTTATTATGTGCTGGGCAGGTTATCTCTATGCTTTGCCCAGGCGCCCGTTCCACACTCCTGTATCGATGTCGTAAATTGCCTCAAGGTTATGGATTTGAAATGGCGCCGTTATTCCTGCTTCATCTTGCGCTTTAGCAGCCAGCTCCAGCAGTTCTGCCAGGCTACCGGCTTTGAAAGTCTGTGTCGCCACCGTAGTGGTCGGTGTGGCTCCGGCAATGCCTTTGCCCTCCCCGATGATGGGAGTTCCCCTTTTTTCTACTGCCGTCGCCATATTTTCCACCTCCTTACTGCCGTAGTGCCTTTATTTTGTTGCTTTGACACCTGGCCGGGATAAGCGCTCCTGGATATTCATATTTACGTTAATGCCCTTGCCACGTAGTTTCAGTTCGATGCGTTTGCCTTCTCCGTACTTTCTGTATACTCTGCAAACTTCACAAATGCTGGTGTCTGTCCCTGTGACAATGCCCACCTCTTTCATTTCCAGTTTGCAGTAGGTGCCTTCGACTTCCCAGCAGGGGAGTGCGGTATACTTACTAGCCGGACATTCGTTCTTAATAGCAGGCGGACAGTGGCACATCTCCCAGCAGGCAGTCTTTCCTGCCCAGAAGTCACCTTCCTGGGCGACTCCATCTTCTTTGCCTCGAGCTTCTTCCAGCAGTCGTCTTATTCCTCTTTGCATCGTTTTACTCTCCTCTTCAGCCATCGTCCAATATCAGATTAACAGCCTCACCTGAAAAATGATTCCGCCGATGTGCCTGTTCTTAAAAATAGAAATAAGTATTTTTGCTTGCAGCACAGGAGGCAAAAGCAGGTATTTGTACCTATTGACAGGGACTCCGAGGATTTGGGGGACTGACTGGAAGCCTTTAGCTCTGTTTATGTTGAGTTAGAAGCTTGCTGTTCACTCGGGCTGTCTGAAACCGGCTTTCTTTTCATCTCGGGTAGCTTTGTTGTGGCCTATAGGTTGTGTAATACCTTTTTCGCTTGCCCTGCGAAACACCTGAACCTCGCGAATCCCGGGTTTAGAGACGATAGCCACGGGGGTGCTGACTTCTGCCTCTTTGCCTCCGGCAACCTGTTTCTCGCGAGCTTTCTTAATGGCAGAATAAACGCCTCCTACGTTCAGATACCACACATAGGCAATCGGGAATAGGATAACGAATACTCCTACTGCCAGAGCCAGTATAATGTACCATTCCATTGCAACCCCTCCTTTCCTTCCGGATTCATCTCGAGTAATCTATCTCAGCGCTTGTTTGCCGCAGTATCGCTGGTTGTGTCAAATTGTCCCGGGGGTGCTATCCTTATTTCTTTACCGTAGATAGCAAGCCTTTTCCTTAACCGGCGTCTATCTTTAATAACCTTATACAGACCGCTCATATTCAGGGAGTACCACACCAGGGCTACCGGCAGAAGGATGATGGGTATCGCCACCACCAGTGCCACTACAAATTCCCACTGCATTGCTCAGCCCTCCTTCCTCTCCGGATCTTCTATCTACTTTGCCTCCACTATTACATTACCACCAAGAAGTCGAAATTGACTTCCGCAATAATGCCTGTTTTTGTTTGCCGAAAGCTTGTATAAAATCAGCCGGTAACGCGTGTTTATGCCTAATTCGATTTTTGAAAAGGGTGAGCCGGAATGCATCGCGATTCCGGATTTCTGTCTGCTTGCGATGAGGTTGGGGGAGTATGATATAATGTCAACTGATAAAAGGTCAGAGGGATGAAATTTGGGCAAGATTAAGATTCTGATCGCCGATGACCATGCAGTGGTGCGTGAGGGCACCCGTCGCGTCCTGGAGCAAGAGCCGGACCTGGATGTGGTTGGTGAGGCCGGCGATGGAGAGGAAGCAGTAGAGCTAACTACCAGCTTAAAGCCTGATGTGGCGATAATCGATATCTCAATGCCCAAGATGGATGGCATCGAAGCAACCAGGCGGATTAAAGCTACTTGCCCATCGGTGAATGTTCTCATACTGACCGCCTATGATGATGACCAGTTCATCTTCAGCCTGCTGGAAGCAGGGGCTGCCGGCTATCTGCTTAAGACGGTTCGTAGCCGTGAACTTGTCGATGCGGTAAGGGCGGTGTACTCCGGCGAGTCTGTACTGCATCCCTCAGTTGCTCGCAAGGTCTTGAACCGCTTTGTATCTGCATCCGGCAAAGCAGAAGGTAAGGAAGCCTCGAGCATTCTCAGCGAGCGTGAGATGGAAGTACTGAAGCTGGCAGCCAAGGGTTTGAGCAACCAGGACATCGCCGATAAACTTTGCCTCAGTATCCGTACAGTTCAGGGCCACCTGGGACATATCTTCAATAAGCTTCAAGTCAGCTCGCGAACTGAAGCGGTGGTGCGTGCTATGAAGGAAGGTTGGGTCACCCTCGAAGATGTGCCCTGATTTTCGGCTTAAGGGCGCTTGCGGTGATTAGGTGGTAAAACGACTATCTCAAAGCTGGGTGACGGGAGTTATTCGCAGGCCTGGTTTCTGGCTTCTTATAGCCATACTTGTAATCATCACTCTTCCTCATTATGCAGAGACCCTCAAGCACCCGGCTTTCCTCAGCGACCTCTGGGATAACCTCGGGTTAGACCGCCATGCATTCGAGAGAATCCTTTTTCTCGCCCCGATAGTCTGGGCCGGATTCCTGTTCGGACAGAGAGGTGCCTTCATCGTCTCTCTGATAGCCGTTGCTATCATGCTCCCCCGCGTTCTTGTCCTCTCTGAATATCGTCCCGATGCTATCTCGGAGACTATAGCAGTTTTCGTAATCGGCAACGTTGTAGCCTTTTCATTCGGTTTGTTGAGAAGAGAGAGAATCCGCAGGATTCAACTCGCCGTGCTCAATGAAATATCGAGTGTGGTGTCAAAATCCCTGGAATTGAGCGAGCTGTTGGGTAGCAGTATCGATAGTGTTGTAACGGTGATGAGGGCGGATGCCGCACTGGTGTTTCTTCTCGATGAGAAGAGAGGCGAATTAGTGCTGGCTGCCAATGAAGGTGTTTCCGAGGAGTTTGCCGGTAATATTAGCAGGATTAAACTGGGAGAAGGATTTAATGGCAGGGTGGCTGAGACGGGTGAACCATTGTTTGTGGAGGATGTTTCCCGTGAATCGGGTTCTGCCACCGGCAGGGCATTGGTGAAGGAAGGCATAAAATCGCAGATTATCGTCCCGCTAAAATCCAAAGGTGTGGTGGTCGGCACTCTTTGCGTGGCGATGTGCAGCCATCATCGGTTCACTGGCGATGAAGTGGAATTGCTCAATGCCATCGGCAATCAAATCGGAGTCGCTGTGGAGAATGCCCGCCTCTATGAGCACGAACGGGATGTAACGAAGCAACTCAAATTATCCGAGGAGAGGTATCGCGAGCTTTTTGAAAGCGCCAACGATGCCATCTGGGTTCATGACCTGGAAGGCAATCTTATGGCGGCAAACAAGGCGAGCGAAAAACTCACCGGATTCACCCTGGAGGAACTGAGACGGGGAAACAGACTTAGTGTAAGGGTTTTCCTCACAGAGGAAGGCATGAAACTTGCCAGAGAGATGGGGAACAAGTTACTGGAAAATGAACCCGTGGCTCAACCTTATGAGCAGCGCATAATAAGGAAGGATGGCACAGAAGCCACTTTGATGATAACAACCAACCTGGTTAAGGAGGGAGGAAAGCCTGTAGCTTTCCAGCATATCGCCAGAGATGTTACCGAAGAAAAACGGATGAGAGAAAACTTGCAATTTTACCTGCGTCAGATTACCAGGGTTCAGGAAGAGGAGAGAAAGCGCATTGCCAGAGAGCTTCACGACGATACCGTCCAGTATCTCGTTGTACTGGCTCGACAGTTGGATGACTTCGCTTCGAGCAGTAAAAGTATTTCCAAAGAGGAGAAATTGAAACTGGAAGACCTGCGGCAGCAGGTAAACAACATAATGGAGGGCGTGCGCAGATTGAGCCACGACCTGCGTCCCGCCACGCTGGACCGCCTGGGCTTATTGCCGGCTCTGGAATGGCTGGCTGCTAATATGGAGAAGCATTCGGGGATAAAGGTGCAGCTTAAGACATCGGGCAGCGAGCGCAGGCTTCCGACCGATGTGGAGGTCATTCTGTTTCGCATCGCTCAGGAAGCGCTGAGCAATGTTCGCCGTCATTCTAAGGCAACCAGCGCTGATGTCAGTGTTGAGTTTGAGGACACAAAAGCCAGGATAATTGTGAAAGATAATGGAAAGGGATTTGCCATTCCTGAAACCATGGGCAATATGGTCAAGGAGGGAAGGCTGGGTATGGTGGGGATGCAGGAGCGAATTCAGTTGTTGAATGGCAGCCTGAAGATAGAATCCGAGCCGGGCAAAGGTACAGCGGTAATCGTTGAGGCGCCGATATAAACAGGCAGATATGAAGGCTACTGACGAATGTTACCCCTGTCTGGCTAATCTGGTGCGGCAGGCTGCCGGGCTTGCCACCGAAGACACCGAGCTTAAAGCCAGAGCTATTGAAGAAGGACTCAGGCTGCTTGACCGCGAATTCTCGACAGAGAAAGTTTCTATAGCTGTGGCTACCCCGCTGCACCGGATGGTGAGAAGGGTGACCGGAAATCCTGACCCGTATCTCCTCATGAAGGAAGCCGAGGTGGATTTGGCGAGGAGCCTTCGCAAGGGCTGGGAGAACAATCTCGAAGGTGCTCTCAGAGATTATTTGGTTCTGGCGGTTCTGGGGAACAACATTGATTTCTTCAAGGATTTGAAGCAGATAAAGAAGGACATAGGGATGCCGGTTGAGTTCGTCATAGACCACACTGTAAAACTGGAGAGTAAACTGAAAAAGGCGAAGCGAATTCTCTATCTGGCTGATAATGCCGGCGAGGTGTTCTTCGACCTGCCGATGGTAAAGAGGCTGCAAGGTTATACTCCGGTAACTTATGTGGTTAAGGAATCCCCTGTCCAGAACGATATTACGCTCGCCGATTTGAAAAAATTCGGTTTGGATAAAGAGCTACCCAGAGTCATTACTACGGGAACAGACACGCCGGGAGTGGATATGTCGATGGCTTCCGACGAATTTAAGTCTGAGTTCGAGGCTGCCGACATCGTGCTGGCTAAAGGCATGGGTTATTGGGAAACGCTATCCGAGTTGAAGCCTCAGAGTAAGGTATTTCATCTGCTCAAAGCCAAGTGCAAGCCGGTGGCGGATTCGCTCGGTGTGGCGCTGAACAGCTATGTTGCCTTGTTGCGTTGAGGTATTATGCCTGACGAAATTCGACCGAAGTTGAGACACATAAACATAAGCCGCAGCCAGCAGCAAGGACAGCCGGTGCTTGTGCTGCAGGACCCATGCGGGATAAGCGATTTCGTGATTGTCCTGCCGGCAAATATTCTACCTGTGCTTGAGCTTTGCGACGGCACGAGAAATATCGCTACTATAAGGTCGTCTCTGGAACTGAGATCGGGTCTGCGGGTAGGCACAGGTTATCTGGAGAAGCTGTTTGCAGCCCTCGACGACGCTCTGCTGCTGGACAGCGAACGTTTTGCAACTGCCTATGAGCAAGCCCTGGGGTTGTTCAGAGCCTCTCCGGTGCGCTCTCCCATTCTGGTGGACAAGGTTTATCCTGCTGCCCCCGAACTGCTGGAACAGACCATAAGGCAGTACTTCGATGGTTTGTCTGCGGATGTTGACAGGACGGGGAGTATCTATAACGTGCGCGGATTGGTAAGCCCGCATATCGATTATCAGCGAGGCGGCTCTATCTATGCGGGGGTATGGCATCGGGCGGCGGCAGCGGCACGTGAGGCAGAGTTAGCTATAATCCTGGGCACGAACCATCAGGCTGGACACAAGCTGTTCACGCTCACAAAAAAGAGCTACGCCACACCCTGGGGGGAGTTACCGGTCGCATGTGATACGGTTGATGCAGTGGCGAAAGCTCTGGGAGAGAAAGAGTCTTACGAAGAAGAGTTCAGCCATCGCAACGAGCATTCTGTGGAAGCGGCGGCTGTATGGCTGCATTACTTCTCGAGGAACAGGCAATGCGAAATTGTGCCTGTTCTGTGCGGCTCTTTCCAGCGGTTTATCGAAGGGGACACACAACCCGGCAGCGACGATGAAATCAATCGCCTCATCGACACTTTGAGAAAAGCAACGTCCGGCAGGCGTACCCTGATAGTAGCTGCCGGCGACCTGGCTCATGTAGGGCCGGCTTTCGGAGATATCTATCCCATCGATGCTCTGGAGAGAGCCAAGCTCTCGGCTGCCGACAACGAGCTGGTGACTGCTGTAATCAAGGGCGATGCTGAAGAGGTTTTCCAACTCGTGAAACAGGAAAGAGACAGAAGGCGAATTTGTGGCCTGTCCACCATCTATCTGGCTATGCGATTGCTGGGGAAGACGAAGGGAGAGTTGACGGGGTATGCGCAATGCCCCGCCGACCAGCAGGGCGCGTCATTTGTATCTATCTGCGGCATAGTTCTAGCTTAGATAAAGTGATTTATCCGTCATAAACATGGACGAGAGAGCAACTATTGAGGTGCACCTCCAGCCCGGCGCTAAAAGGAACGAGATGCCGGGCTTCAAAGGTGATGTTCTCTATGCCAGGGTAACTGCCGTGGCTGAGAAAGGAAGGGCGAATCAGGCGTTGCTGGGACTTCTGGCAGACACGTTTGGAGTGCCTAAGAGCGCAGTCGCTATCGTTAGAGGGCAAACGAGTCGAAACAAAGTAGTATCTATTCAGGGTTTAACACGGGAAGACCTGAAAGCAATATTAGAGCGTGATATGTCGTGCAAGGATTTATTTCGTTCTCTGAAAAAGTAGAATAATCTTGCTTGTGCAGAGCTGTTAGCGTAAAATGTGGAAATTGAAATGAGCTATGTTTATATCCATCTGCCCGAGGACAGGGACATCGGATTCGACGGCAGGTCTTACAGCTTAAAAGAAGGGATACTGGAGTATAGAGGGCGAAAGCTGCTGTATCTGAATTCCGAAGCTTCAGCGGTTTCATTTTGTGATCGCAGCTATGCATATCACCTGGGAAGCGTCAATGTAAAGGGTTATATAGTGAGATGGAAGTTCGGGGCAAATGAGAAAGGCGAAGTGCTGTCTGAGATTGAATCGGTAATCGAAGAGGCGGAAAAACAGGAGATTGCCAAACTACTCAGAGCAAATCAAAATGTATTGGGGGTACATTTCTTTTAAGGAGAACTATTGCGTAAGACTCTGTTAAATGCCGGGTTGACCGTAGTGAAACCCTTCAGAGCCGTATTCAACTGGATAGGCCGTACGGCGCGCAGGAGCTTTCTATTCAAGCTGGTCTTTTCGATTATCTTAATACTCATTGTCTGTGCCTTCGTCATCTTCTATTTCGAGCAAGATGCCGGAGGAGGCATTTCATCGCTGGGCGAGGCTTTCTGGTGGATGTTCACAGTGATATCGAAGCCTGTGACGGGCAGCGGAGCTAAACCTCTGACTCCGGCGGGACGGGCTTTTACCATAATTTTAATTGTTATCGGTCTTGCTATCATACCGCTTGTTACCGCTAAGATAGCTTCATATATGGTTACACAACGTTTAAGGGAGGAGAGAGGCTTGGAGAAGATAAGAGCGAAGAATCACACGATAATATGCGGCTGGAACGAACATATAGACAAGATACTGGACGGGATAGCGGCGAAGGGTGAGCAGAAAGAGGTAGTGCTGGTGAACTCGCTGGCAGCGGACAAGATGAACGAGCTATTGCTGAGGTACAAAGCGATAAAGCCGAAGTACGTGCATGGGGATTTCACCAGCGAGGCGATACTGGAGCTGGCGAACATAAGGCAGGCAGATGTAGTGATGATACTTACGGACACAGCGCAGGGAGACGAGAGGGGTGCGGACGAGAGGGCGATACTGGGGACGTTGGCTGTGAAATCGCTTAATGCCAAGGCTAAGGTATGCGTGGAGGTATTGGACGGGAAATCGTCGCCGCATGTGAGGCGAGCCGGAGCGAATGAAGTGGTAGTGCATGGGGAATACGACCCGTATCTGTTAGCGAATGCTGCGCTGGCTGAGGGAGTGGTATTAGCGGTGAGGCAACTACTATCGTACAAAGAAGGCAACACCATACAGCAGAGGGCGATACCGGGTGAGTATGTAGGGAAGAAATTCGGGGAACTGACGGGGTATTTTAGGGATAAACAGAATGCGATACTGATAGGGTTATGCTGTGTGAGTAAGAGGCTGGGAGTAGAGGACGTACTGAGCGGTGACTACTCGATGATAGACGAATTTATCGACAGGAAATTCAAAGAAGCGGGCAAGGAATACCTGAGCTCGCAGTTTGAGATACCGCAGGCGAACATAAACCCCGGGGATGGATACATAATCAAGGGCAACGAAGCAGCGATAGTGATAGGGAAATAGACGGGGAAATGCAAATTGCAAAGTGAAAAGTGCAAAATGGGAAGTGACCGCTGATAAGGAGGCAGGAGAAGGCGATGGGCGTACCTGTAGAGAAGATGACCAAGGCGGCGTTATTCAAGGGGCTGACGAAAGAAGAGATGGAGAAAGTGATATCGTTAGGGAAGGAACGAAAATGGGGAGAGGGAGAGACGATAATCACGGAAGGTGAGATGGGAGAGACGATATACATCGTATACAGCGGGACAGTGAGGGTGGGCAAGAGATTGACGCTGCCGCAGTTCAGCGATGAGAGCGGGAGGAGCGAGAAGACGCTGTTACAGATGGAGGCGATAGAGCCTATGGTATTCGGGGAAGTAGCGATGCTGACGAAGGCGGAGAGGTCGGCGACGGTAGTAGCGGTAAAGGAATGTCTGGGGATAGAGATAAGCGGTCAAAAACTGGGCAAGCTATGTGAAGCAGACAACAAACTGGGCTATAAGATAATGGCGAACATGGCTGAGGTATTAAGCGACCGGTTGAGGAAAGCTAATCGGGATGTAGTGAGACTGGCTACCGCCCTGAGCGTAGCTTTGAGATAAGACTATGATTTACTGGGCGCCGCTGCTGCATTTCTATCAGCCGTCGAACCAGGTGCACTGGGTGCTGAAGAAGGTCTGCAACGAATCCTACAGGCCTCTGGTGCAACTGTTCCACGACCTGCCCCACGCCAAAATCACGGTGAACATGAATGCCTCGCTGACTGAAATGCTGGACGAGCATGGCATGTCGGATGTAATCGATGGTTTGCGTGGTCTTGCGGAGAGGGGGTGCGTGGAATTTACCGGCTCGGCAAGGTATCATCCCATCCTGCCTCTTATCAGCAGGGATGAGGTGCTGAGACAGATAACTCAAAACTATCAGACCAACAGACACTACTTCGGCGATAGCTATTCGCCCCAGGGCTTTTTCCCGCCCGAGATGGCATACAGCCGCGACATCATAGAGCCGGTAGCTGAGACCGGGCACAACTGGATTATCTTGAGCGGGGTCGCCTGCCCTGTAGCCTGGCCCAAAAATGTAGTACATACGGCACATTTGGGAAGGCAAAGACTCGCTGTTTTCTTCCGCGATGATATAGTGAGCAATAAAATCTCGTTCCGCAATGTGGACGCGGCCGGTTTTCTGGAGCAGTTGAGACAATTGCGAGATAGAGAAGGGGATATCTATGTAGTAACGGCTATGGATGCCGAGACCTTCGGACATCATATCAAGAACTGGGAGAAGCTGTTCTTGGGTGAGGTCTATGAGGCTCTGGAGCCTGTATCATCTGTAAACAAGGGAGTGAGACAGTTGCAGCGTCTGGTGGCAACGCAGAAGGAGATATTCAGCCTCTCCGGGAAAGAGTATAAGCCGGAAATAGAAGTAGTTACCATCAGCAGGCTTCTCGAATTGTTCCCCTCAGGGCAATCCATTGAACCACATGCATCGTCGTGGAGCACGACGATGGACGATATTAGACAGGGCAATCCATATCCTCTGTGGAAATCGAAGGGCAATGTCCTGCACCAGTTGCAATGGCAACATTTGAAAGTAGCCAGCGACATGGCTTACAAGGCTATGGCGGTGGCAACTTCGGACTCTATCAAATATTATTCCGATGCTGCCAGAGGACTACTGGATCAAGCGATGCAGAGCGACCAGTTCTGGTGGGCGAGCAAGAGGCCGATGTGGGATATCAATATGATTCACCAGGGTCTGATGCTGCAGCGCGAGGTCATCCTTAATGCCTACAAAGCGATACACATGAGCAATGTGAGCGAGGATGAGAAGACGGAGTACTATTATCGCGTTATCGCCGGTCGTGATATCAGAAGCAAAATCACCGACCAGCTTCTATTATATGATTGATTCGGTATCTTCTCATCAGCAGCGAGTTGGATACCACGCTCACCGAGCTGAAAGCCATGGCTGCGCCGGCGATTATGGGATTCAGCAGGAAGCCGAAGAACGGATAGAGAACGCCGGCAGCTATGGGTATTCCCACAGTATTATAGAAGAAAGCCCAGAACAGGTTCTGTTTTATCTTACGCATGGTATAGCAGCTCAACTCCAGCGTGCGGGCTACATCGCGCAGGTCGTCCTTGACCAGGACTATGCCGCCTGACTCGATGGCAATATCGGTGCCCGAGCCGCTGGCTATGCCCACATCCGCCTGAACCAGCGCTGGCGCATCGTTGACGCCGTCGCCGACCATAGCCACCTTTTTACCTTCATCTTGAAGCCTCTTAATCTCGTTAGCTTTATCCTCGGGCAGCACCTCCGCCAGCACGTGCTCTATGCCCAGGCTGCGGGCAATACTTTCGGCAGCCCTGCGATTGTCTCCGGTTAGCATAATGACCTGCTTGCCCTGCCGTTTGAGCCAGGCCACGGTCTCGATGGCGTAATCCTTCGGAGTATCTGCAATCGCTATTAAGCCGATGATTTTGCCACTCAAGCCCACCAGCACCACTGTCTTGCCCTCTGCCTCCAGCCGGGATATGCGTTCTTCCACAGCAGCGATAGCAATGCCCTTATCGGCGAACAGCTTTCTGTTGCCTACCATGACTGTTGTATTGTTGTATCTTGCCTCTATGCCCTTGCCCGGTATGGCGGTGAAGCCCTCTATTTCGGGAACAGCTATATTTTTTTCGCTGGCTTTGCTGACAATAGCCTCGCTGAGATGATGCTCGGAGCGCCTCTCGGCTGCTGCCGCCAGCTTCAATATTTCATCGCTGGTCTGAGGATTGGAGACGGGTATGACATCGGTGACCACAGGTTTGCCTCGGGTCAGCGTGCCTGTTTTATCGAAAACAATGGCATCGATCCGGCAAGCCCTCTCCAGAGTGGCAGCGTCCCTGATCAGTATGCCGTTCTCCGCGCCTTTGCCGGTGCCTACTATCACCGCGGTGGGGGTAGCCAGCCCCAGCGCGCAGGGACAGGCGATGATGATTACTGCGATGAATGCGGTGAGGGCGAACGACAGCTCCGAGCCGGATAGATACCAGGCGAAAAAGGCAATCACCCCGATAGCCAGAACAGCAGGCACAAAGTAGGCGGATACCCTGTCCGCTAGCCTCTGCACCGGCGCCTTGCTGCCCTGAGCCTCCTCCACCAGCCTGACAATCTGCGCCAGCGCTGTGTCAGCGCCCACCCGCATGGCTTTGAACTTGAGCCAGCCACTCTGGTTCATGGTGCCGCCGATGACCTCATCGCCTGTGTTCTTTTCCACAGGCACGCTCTCCCCGGTCAGCAGCGACTGGTCGACCGAAGAGCTTCCCTCTATGACTTTGCCGTCTACAGGGATTCTGCCGCCCGGCTTGACTATGGCTATGTCGCCGACCATTACCTCCTCAACCGGTATCTCCTGCTCCCTGTTGTCTCTGATGACCAGCGCGGTTTTGGGCTGAAGCTCCAGCAGCTTGCGGATGGACTCCGAGGTCCTGCCTTTTGCCAGGGCTTCGAGCATCCTTCCCAGCAGAATGAATACGATAAGCAGTCCGCCTACCTCGTAGTAAAGGTCGTTCATGCCGTAGCTAGCGTTGCTCGTCCATATCAGGATGGAGACGGCGAGGCTGTAAAGATAGGCGGTTCCGGTGCCCAGCGCTACCAGGGTATCCATGCTGGCGCTGCGGTTTCTCACCACAGACCTGATGCCCACGGTGTAGAACTGGTAGCCTGCAGCAACTATGGGCGTGGTGAGCAGCAGTTGCAGCAGCGCCATGTATCCGTCGGAGATGTGCGGTATGGGCAGCCCCACATGGTGACCCATGGCGAAGTAGAGCAGGGGGACGGCGAAAACCAGTGAGACGAAGAACCTAATCCTCAGCGACCTTATCTCACGCCGCCTCGCCTCTTTCTCGCGGTCGACGGTGGTCTCCTCGACAGGCGTGTAGCCGGCGTCCTTTATCGCTTTCTTGATGATTTCTTTGGTTGTTATCGATGAGTCGAAGGTTATCCTTGCTTTCTCGTTGAGATAAAGCTGGCGGGAGATGATACCCTTGACCTGTTTGAGAGCGGCTTCGACAGTTCCTAAGCAATGCGGGTTGTCCATGCCGATTACCTTGAGGTTGAGAGTCTGTGCCTCTTCCTTGAGCACGCCGTAACCTGTGCCTTTTATCGCTTCCTCAAGTTTTTGAGGGGTCGCTTTAGTGGGGTCGTATTCCACATACGCTTTTTCGGTGGCGAAGTTCACCGTGGCTTTGGAGACACCTTCGACCTTGTTCAAGGAGTCCTCTATGGCTACGGCGCAGGAGGCGCAGTGCATCCCGGTAATCTGAATGGAGGCTTTCTCCAGTTGCCCTTCGCCTTCTGGTTTTTCTTTTTCCTCAGCAGAAGCAGGTTTGGCCAGACCCTTCTCAGCGAGGAACTTATCGCGGCATCCCGGGCTGCAGAAATAGTAAGTCTTGCCCTCGTGCTCCACACTGAGAGCCGTCTTCTCATCCACTTCCATTCCGCAGATTGGGTCTATAGCCACTTAAGTTCTCCTAAATCGGCTAAACCTGTCTGTTACTCTAGTAACTCGTGGAAGTCATACACCCAATCTTTTCCACAATGCGATGAGAAAGTTCCTAGACTCTTTGATAGCTTTATATGCTTCCTCTCTGCTTGGCTTGGATTGCTCGCCTAATTTCACCTTGGGGTCTTTGCGGGAGTCTTTGAAGCCTTTACGATGTTTGAAATCATTTACTGTATTTCGCACAATTTGAATTTCATTGAAACTTGGGACGTCGCAAAGTTGAATTTGGTAGTACTTTTCTATAAGACGGCAAATTTCCCCGAAAGGTAAGTCGCTCACAAACTTAATGCGGTGGATTTGGTCTGCTGGCACATCTCCAAGAAACTTTGGTGTTTTCATGTGTCTGTCAGAATTACCATAAGCCTCGACGGCAAGATTTTGAAGCTGCCATTCTACAAGTGCGTTGATTTCGTAAAATACAGCTTTTATGGCAATTTCCTCTTGTTTCATTGGGACAAACAATGCGTTTGCAAAATCATCTATACCGTTGCGGAATTTACCAGCATCCTCCTGTTCGCAGATAATCGCTATTTCGGAGTCAACTGCAGCAAGCGTCTTATCCAAGAAGCCTTTAACCGCTTCAAGCTCAATATCTAGCCCTACTATATTACTACGCATTTTTTCCTGTGATAAGCTGGAGCAGATGCTCCCATCCACCCGTGTACGTATTATATGTCTTTCCCGCGAAAGCGGGAATCCAGGCACCTGGACTCCTGCTTCCGCAGGAGTGACATAAAAGTGAACTGTCCTCTATTATATTTGCTCCTTGGGGATGTTATCATCACCGAGCCTGAGCTGTGGATGATAACATCCACAGCGAGCAGGAAAGGCAATTACTATTGGCTACAGCTTCAAACCCTTCGCTACGCGTTTGCCGAGCTCCTTATCCGCTTTGGTGAGGTTCTCTACCATGCGTTTCTGAATCTGCTTGTTCGCCTTGCCCAGGGAATCAACTATGTTATCGACCAGATGATCCTGGTCTTTCTTGCTGAGAGAGCGGTAGCGCTGTCCTGCCTGCTCGAAGTCGTTGGTCAGACTGATTTTCCTGCGTACAACATCGGCATTGAGGTGGTACTTCTCGGCTGCTGTCGCCGGCGCCTCGCTCGGTATCCCGCCTGCGAGAGTATTGGGTTCATAATTGACCGTACCCCCTCCGTAGGGTGCGTACTGCATGAATCCGTCGCGCTGGTTGTTATTGACCGCCGCCAGAGGCTGATTTATGGGGATTTGCAGGTAATTTGGTCCCAGTCGATGCCGCTGCGTATCGGCATAGGAGAAAATCCTGCCCTGCAGTAGTTTGTCGGCGGAGAGTCCGATACCCGGAACGATGGAGGCAGGGCAGAAAGCAGCCTGCTCCGTTTCGGCAAAGAAGTTCTGCGGGTTGCGATTCAGTACCATCTTGCCTATCGGCATGAGCGGGAATTTGTCCTCGGGCCAGGTTTTGGTGGCATCCAGTGGGTCGAAGTCCTGCTTCAACTCATCGGCAATCTCCATAATCTGCACATTCAACTCATATTCCACCGTCTTGCCGGAAGCTATCCAGTCGTGCAGGTCTCGGGTGGCAACATCGGGGTCTTCCCCTGCGAGCCGGGTAGACTCGTGGCGGTCGATGGTCTCAACCACCGCCTTCGGCTTCCAGTGATATTTAACATAGACTGCCTTGCCTTTGGTATTCACCCACTTGTAGGTATTGACGCCGAACCCCTCCATTTTCCTGTAGCTCTTGACTGTCCCCCTGTCGGAGAAGAGCCAGGTAATCATGTGTGTGGATTCGGGAGTCAGCGAGATGAAATCCCAGAAACGGCTCTCTGCTGACAGATTTGTATCGGGGGCGGGTTTGAAGGCATGCACCATATCGGGGAACTTGATAGCATCGCGGATAAAGAAAACGGGCAGGTTATTCCCTACCAGGTCGTAGTTTCCTTCCTCGGTGTAGAACTTCACGGCAAAGCCCCTCGGGTCGCGGGCTGAATCCGCCGACCCCCGCGCTCCTACCACTGTGGAGAACCGGACAAAGACGGGCGTCTTTTTCTTCGGGTCTTGCAGGAATTTAGCCATAGTGTATTTCGCCATGCTCTTGTATACATGGAAGTAACCATGCGCTCCGGCGCCTTTGGCATGAACTACGCGCTCCGGTATCCTCTCGCGGTCGAAGTGCGCCAGCTTCTCTATGAGATGCACGTCCTGCAACAAGACAGGTCCGCGCTCGCCGACGGACAGCGAATTCTGGTTGTCCGTTACGGGAACGCCTTGATTTGTGGTAAGGTGTCCTTTCTTCATGGTAGCCTCCTTAAATCTCTTTTTGCATCATGCAAAGTTGTTCTCCCTGTGTTTCCGGGCGATGGTATCTGCTAGCATGTCCAGCGCCTGGAAAGCGGCTTCTCTGGGATAACCCTTGCACAGCACAGGCTCCAGTATCTCCACTTTCAGATTGGGCAGCATGGAGGTCAGTACCTCCAGCGTCTTGCCTCCCCACCCGTAGGAGCCGATGACGGAAATAAACCTGATTTTGGGTCTCAGGGCGTTCGCCAGGAAAACAGCGGGGATGACATTAGGATGCGGGCCGGCAAGCACGGTGGGCGTCCCGACCACTACCGTCGCTGCATCCACCAGAGACATCGCCAGCTTGCCGATGTCGGTAACTGTAAGGTCGAATTGCTTCACCCCCACGCCTTTCTGAGCCAAAGCCTCGACGAAATGCTCAACCATCTTCTGGGTGCTGCCGTGCATCGAAACATAGGGCAAAACAACCATATTCTTCGGCTCGTCGAAGACCCAGTTGTGATACGCCTGAATAATGAAATCAGTTTTGTTATGCATAGGCCCGTGGCTGGGGGCGATGATATCTATCTTATAGCCCTTCAGTCTTTCCAGATGCTTCTGGATGTGGTTGCGGAAGGGCATCATTATTTCGGCAAAGTATCTCTTGGCAGCCTCATAGACCAACCGTTCATCTCTGACGAAGGCATCGCTGTCAGCCAGATGGGAGCCGAACAGGTCGCAGGAGAAGAGGATTTTGTCCTCTCTTAGATATGTGAGCATGGTCTCAGGCCAGTGCACCCAGGGGGCATGGATGAACTCCAGCGTCCTGTTCCCCAGAGAGATGGTCTCTTTGTCGTTAACCGTGATGAATTTCTCTCCCGGAATCATGAGGAGGTCTATGAGCATGTCCTTGCATCGGGGTGTGCAGACCAGCTTCGCTTCCGGGAATCTTTCCAGAATAAAGGGAAGTGAGCCGGAATGATCCTGCTCGGCGTGATTGGCGATAACATAGTCCACTTTCTTAATCCCGAGCTGTTCCAGGTGTTTGGGTAGCTCGTTCCACATTGCGGGGTCTACTGTGTCTATCAGGGTTGTCTTTTCGCTGCCTGTGACGATATAGGAGTTGTAGCTTGTACCATCGGGGAGCGGTATCAGGGCGTCGAACAGACGCCTGTTCCAGTCGATTGCTCCCACCCAGTAGACGCCTTCAGCCAGTTTCACAACGCTCATTAGTTTAAACCTCCTCGGTTAGTATAGCCGTCCTCTGCCAGGCAAGGGGCTTAAGCCCCTTGCCTTACACCTTGCCCAGGAGTTCAATTCCTTTCGGGGAAATCTCGTATTTATCGCCCTTCTGTAACACAAAGCCGTTTCCGGCAAGCTCACGCAGGCCGCTCCTCACACGGAACAGGGGGAGTCCGGTATCTTCGGCTACATTCTCCGGGAGCTTGCCTCCCGATTTTAAGGAACGCAGCATCTTAGCACCCGACTCGGTGGGCTTGCCGTCAGGATTAACACATGCCATGTTATTCCTCCGAAATATTACAGTTTCTTCATGCAGAAATACCAGTCCTTGCACTCGTAACCCTGCTTCAGTCTCTCCTCCGCCATCTCAGTGGTGTTCGGCGGCGGGACGATAACCTTTTCACCGGGCTTCCAGTTCGCCGGAGTGGCTACTCCATGCTTGTCGGATGTCTGCAAGGCATCGATAAGTCTCAATATCTCTGCCATATTTCTGCCTGTAGTCAGCGGATAGTATATGATGGCTCTGACTATTTGATTGGGGTCGATGATGAACACGCATCTCACCGTTGCGGTCTTGCTCTGACCCTCGTGAATCATCCCGTATTTCATAGCGACCTCTTTATTCAGGTCGGCTATTATGGGGAATGGTATCTTAACCTTCATTTTCTCTTCGACATTGCGTATCCAGGCTATGTGCGACTGCACGCTATCGATGCTCAGCCCCAGCAGTTCCACCCCCCGCTTTTTCAGGGCATCATTGATTTCGGAGAAGGCGATGAATTCCGTTGTGCAAACCGGCGTGAAATCGGCGGGATGCGAGAAGAGTATCAGCCAGCTTCCTTTGAAATCCTCCAGTTTGATTTTGCCCTGAGTTGTATCTGCCTCAAAGCTGGGCGCAGGGTCTCCTATCCTGGGTAACCTAATCTCGTATTTCACCACTTCCATCTTCTACCTCCTTGAACCTGAGTTTTGTCTGTATTGATTAATATAATCTGTCGCGTATCCTTTAGCTTTCTCCTCCTTTCTTTGAGCAAACAGGGAGCAGGGCCTCCCGAGGCGCCACCTCCATCCAGAAGCCCTGTCCTCCCCCCGGGAGGCCCCGCATAACAATTACATTGTCTAAACTTATACTCCCAGTTCGGTACGGGTGCGTATAAACGAGAGCAAATTATCCCGCGCCACCATGCCCACTATGGAGTTGTTCTCCACGACGGGCAACTGATTGACGTCCTCCGTGGTAATCAGTTGCAGCACATCGGAGAGGTCATCCTGCGGCTGTACCCATTTGAGACGCTCAAA
>VGNW01000024.1 GCA_016865955.1 Chloroflexota bacterium
TGAGGCCGTCGCGGGCTGTTAGGGAAATCGCCGATGCCATGCCCGCAGACAGCGTGGTAGTGGATGAGGCTGTGATGCTCACCAGCTATGTGGCAAGCATTATAGAGTTCACCAGACCGGGGAGCTATTTCTGCTCCATCACCTGTCTGGGATGGGGCTTGCCCGCCTCGCTGGGAGTGGGACTGGCTAATTCCCGGAAACCGGTGCTCGCTCTGGTCGGAGACGGCAGCGCCCTCTTCGGCATACAGGCTCTATGGTCGGCAGCCAGGTACCGGATACCTGTCATCATGGTAGTGCTCAATAACCGGGGCTATGCCGCAGTCAAGTGGGGTCTCGCCTCGTATCCCGATAGAAAATCAGGGGAAGACGCCGACCTGGGCTGCAATTTGGGGGATGTAGATTTCCCCGGTCTTGCCCGGGCTTTCAGGGTCGATGCACAGCGCATTGCTAGGCCGGAAGAGATTGCGCCTGCTTTGAGAAGGGCAATCAGAGCCGGAAAGCCCGCGCTTATCGACCTCATCGTTGACCCCACTGATGTCGGATATGGAATGCCCAGGCTGTCCTGACGCGATAATAATACGCTGAATCGGAGGTGATGAAATGGCATTTAAAGCGATTGATATACTGGGAATCTCACTGCTGCAGGACTACTCCAAGATGTTCAAAGATGCCGGGCTGGATATCGAACTTGTGGTGAACCCGTGCTCCCTGCAAGCCACAGAGCAGGAAATCATCACGGCGGCGAAGGATGCCGATGCCGTGATTGCACAGGCTTCCTATCAGGCAATGACCAGAAAGGTGCTGACCAGCCTGAAGAAGTGCAGGCTGATTACCAGCGTCGGCATCGGCTATGAGAATCTGGATGTAAATACAGCCACCGAGCTCGGAATAATGGCTGCCAATGTACCTGACGCCAACATAGAAGATGTATCTGACCATACTATGGGGCTGATACTGGCATGCACCAGGCGGATTGTGCATTTGAATAACGCTGTCAAAAAGGGGCTATGGACATCGGTCGCATCCCCACACATGATTGGAGAGATATGGCCCCATCTATCGAGGCTGAGAGGTCAGACTCTGGGGCTTATCGCCTTCGGCAAAATCCCGCGTGCCCTAGCGCCCAAAGCGAAAGGCTTCGGGCTTAGAATCATAGTCTGCGACCCCTACCTGTCCCCGGACATAATTCGAAAGTTCGATGTGGAGCAGGTAGACATGGACCAGTTGCTCAGAGAGTCGGATATCGTTTCGATACACACCCCGCTGACCCCGGAGACGAAACATATTCTGGGACTTAAAGAATTGAAGAAGATGAAACCCACCGCCTGCCTCATCAACACCGCCCGCGGCGGCGTGGTCGACCCCAGGGCGCTGTACACAGCACTGACCAAGGGATACATCGATATGGCAGCCTTCGATGTCACCGAGCCGGAACCTATTCCAGCCGACAGCCCCCTGTTGAAGCTAGACAATTTCATCGTAACCGCCCACTCCGCCGGATTGTCGCCCCAGTCCCTCACCGAGATGCAGCGCCGCCCCGGTGAGGAAATCATCAGGGTAGTCAAAGGGGGATGGCCTGTCGGCTTAATCAACCCCGAGGTGAAGGTAAAATACCGCAAGAAATGGGCGCTGGTCTAAGCAACATTACGGAGTAGTAAGATGGCTAAAGGCGAGATAACAATCAACGAAGCGGTCTGCAAGGGATGCGGCTACTGCGTCAAGTTCTGCTCCCGAGGGGGCATCGTGATGTCCAGCGATAAGTTCACGCCCAAGGGCTATTTACTCCCTGTTTTCGCCCACCCCGACAAATGCAATGCCTGCGGCATTTGCGGCTGGATGTGTCCCCGCTTCGCCATCGAGGTCTATAGGTACAAAGAGACCCCAAAGAATTAGGTCTTACTGTCATTGCGAGTCCCGATTAATTCGGGACGTGGCAATCTCATCGTCCCATCAGCAATTAAGCGCACGTGGAGATTGCTTCGCCTCCTCCATGAAGGAAGGACCGACTCGCAAAGACAGCATAGCATTATAGGGGCGTTCAGTTGAACGCCCCTACCTTTCAGCTTCCTCTCAAAACTGATTGTAAAGGAATTCACAACCTGCTATACTGATTTATTATAGTAAATGCGATTCACACGTGGTAACATATAAACAGACGAGGGCTCGGTAGGGAGATGCCACGCAGTAACGGAGAGCCCTCGTAGATTATACGTTGATTTCACAAAGCTGAACGGTGCCGATATGAAGTTATGGAGAACGCCTTTCGACCATGCGGAGAAGGCTGTCAAACCTCCCAGAGTAGTCATCGATAAAAACAGGTGCAAGGGCTGTGGCTACTGCGTGGAGTTCTGCCCCCGTGATGCACTCAAGATGAGCGATGAGCTGGGGCCCAAAGGCTATGGACTCGCTAAAATGGCGGACAAGAGCAAATGCGTGGGCTGCGGCCTCTGCGAAATAATCTGCCCTGAGTTTGCCATAAAGCTGGAACCCGAAGACAACGCTAAATAACTAGGGTTTTCTTATGTCTGGAGAATCTAAAGAAGGCTTGCTGAGCGGCGAGTTTTTCATGAACGGCGACGAGGCTTGCGCCGAGGGTGCTATCGCCGCCGGCTGTCGCTTCTTCGCCGGCTATCCCATCACTCCGGCTACCGAGGTAGCAGAGAGAATGAGCGAACGGCTGCCTCAGGTGGGAGGAGTGTTCATCCAGATGGAGGATGAAATAGCCTCCATGAACGCCATACTGGGCGCCTCATGGGCCGGGGTCAAGTCGATGACAGCCACCTCGGGTCCCGGATTCAGCCTGATGATGGAGAACCTCGGACTGGGGGTAATGCTCGAGACCCCCTGTGTCGTGGTCGATATTCAGCGTGCCGGACCGTCCACGGGTCTGCCCACGCTGGTAGCGCAGGGCGATATGATGCAGGCACGGTGGGGCTCGCATGGCAGCTATGAGATAATAGCCCTCGTGCCCAGCTCGCCTCAGGAGATTTACGACCTGACCATAACGGCTTTCAATCTATCGGAACGGTACCGGGTACCGGTGCTCGTCATGTCGGACGAAGCAGTGGGTCACATGAGCGAGAAGGTAGAGATACACCATGTCGAGGCAGGTAGTCTTATCCTGCGCAAAAAGCCGCGCGTGCCTCCCGAACAGTATCAGCCGTACAAACCGGACAAGGACTTAATTCCGCCCATGGCGATAGCAGGCGAGGGATACCGCTTCCATGTCACCGGTCTGACCCACGACGAGAGAGGTTATCCGGCGATGAATGCAGAGGCTCATGACAGGCTGGTGCGCCGACTGGTGGATAAGATAAGAGTTAACAGAAAAGACATCATCAAATGCGAAGAGGTCGATACCAAAGACGCTGAGATAATTGTCTGTGCTTACGGTATCACAGCCCGAATCGCCCGCCGCGCCGTGCAAGAGGCAAGGTCGGAGGGCATTCGCGCGGGCTTGCTGCGTCCCATCACAATCTGGCCCTTCCCCGAGGAACGCATCAGGGAGCTTGCCAGAAAGGCAAAGGCTTTCGTAGTACCTGAGATAAACTACGGACAGATAGTGTTCGAAGTGGAACGCTGCGCCGGCGGCAAGGCTAAAACCGTGCTTGTGCCCAACATGGGCGGCAGCGTACATAGACCCGAAATTATTCTCGAAGCGATAAGAGAGGCAGTGCCAGGCAAGAATGGTAACTGAAACGCATAAACCTATAGACTGCTACCTGCGGATAGACCGCATGCCCCACATCTGGTGCGCCGGCTGCGGCATCGGCATGGCAACACATAGCTTCGTCAGGGGCATCGAACGCGCCGGACTGGATGCGGATAAGGTAGCGGTGGTATCTGGAATCGGCTGCACCGGACGCGTTGCTGGTTATGTCAAGTTTGATTCCTTTCACACCACCCACGGCCGCGCCCTCCCCTTCGCCACCGGCTTGAAGCTGGGCAATCCGGAGCTGAATGTGGTGGTCTTTTCGGGAGACGGAGATATCGCGGCGATAGGCGGCAATCACCTGATACACTCCGCACGCCGCAACATGGATATGACCGTAATATGCGTCAACAATTTCAACTACGGTATGACCGGCGGGCAGATGGGGCCAACCACTCCGCTTGAGGCACGCAGCACAACCTCGCCCTACGGTAATATCGAGTACCCGTTCAACCTACCGTATCTGGCGGCTGCCAGCGGCGCTGTCTATGTGGCGCGCTGGACGGTGCTGCATTTACAGCAATTGGAGAGGTCGATAGCAGAGGCACTGGTCAAGCCCGGATTCAGCTTCATAGAGATATTAAGCCCCTGCCCTCCTGTGTACGGGCGGATGAACAAGCGCTCCAAGGGTATAGACGAGATGCACCATTATCAGGGAAAAAGCATCGTCAGGAATGGAGCCGACCCTAAAGAAGTAGATATAACCTTTGATGGCCCCATCATTGTGGGCAAGTTCGTCGATATAGAGCGCACCCCTTTCTGGGAGCGCCAGAAGAAACTGTTGGCTAAGGTGCACGAAAAGAAACAGGCATAGCCGATAGACTTCAGGCTTTAAACAATGATAGTCCGGAGGGGTAAGGTTTGGGCAGAGTAGAGATAAGGATTGCAGGGTTCGGCGGGCAGGGTATCGTGCTCACCGGGCAGATTATAGGCCAGGCAGCCTCGATTTATGACAAAGGCTTCGCCACGCTCACCCAGAGCTACGGCCCCGAATCGCGCGGCGGCGCCTGCACCGCCGAGGTAGTGGCTTCGGACAAGCCCATAGACTACCCGTATGTCCAGACTCCGAACATGCTCATCGTTCTATCTCAGGAGGCTTACGCCAAGTATGCGCAAAAGACGGCTAAAGGCACCCTCCTGGTAATAGATTCCGATCTGGTAAAGCCCGATTCATCACACAACACAGCCCCTCTCTCCATTCCAGCCACGCGCATGGCGAGAGAGATGGGACGTCCGGTAGTGGCTAACATAATTATGTTGGGATTTCTGGCTGCCGTGAGCGACCTCGTTTCCGCTGAGGCGCTCCGCAAGTCTATCCTGGCTTCTGTGCCCAAAGGGACTGAAGAGTTCAACATGAAGGCTTTCGAGTTGGGGTATGACTACGGGCGGAAGCACAGAAATCGGAGCTAGGGTAGAATGGCTGGGAACGTCGCTGTTATAGGTAGCGGTATCGGCGCTGCACAGGCAGCCCTCACCCTGGCTGAGCTTGGCGTTGAAGTCTCCCTGATAACCCCGGAAAACTCCTTCGGCCCGGATTCGGATTCCTTTTCAGATGCTAGCTATGCGGACAGTCTGCGCCTCTGGCCTCTGCTGCTGCGCGCCGCAAGCCATCCTCTCGTCACGCTATACACGAATTCCCGGGTTGAAGACATCAAGGGAAAGCAGGGCAAGTTCACCATAAGAGCAACTAAACAGCCCCGTTACGTACGAGAGAACCTGTGCTCGAGCTGCGGTCGCTGCGAAGAAGCCTGTTCGGTAAAAGTGCGCTCCCTCGTCAACGGACAGAAGCTTGTGCACAGCGCCATCCATGCACCGCTTCCGGGCAGCAAGGCTGTGCCCTCGGCATATTACATCGAGAAGAACGGCATCGCTCCCTGCCGCGCTGCCTGCCCCCTGGGCATCAAGGTTCAGGGTTTCATCTCTTTGCTGTCCAAAGGCAAGGTGGACGATGCGCTGAACCTGATAAACGAGGCAGCGCCGCTGGCAAGCATACTGGGTAGGGTGTGTACCCATCCCTGCGAGAATAACTGCAAGCGCGGTGAGGTGGATAAACCCGTGTTCATCCAGGCGCTGCACCGCTATTCAGCGGACAATGCCTCAGGCATCAGATACACGCGCAAGGCTCCTGCCGGCTCAAGGAAAGAGAAGATAGCCATCGTGGGCAGCGGGCCTTCGGGATTGACGGCAGCCTGGGAGTTGGCGCGCCGGGGATATATGCCCACTATATTCGAATCGCACGCAACGATAGGCGGGATGCTTGCCACGGGGATACCGCGATTCCGCCTGCCCCGCGAGGTGCGAGAGAGAGAGGTGGAGGCAATCAAAGCCCTGGGCGTAGATATGAAGACAGGTATAACTGTAGGCCGCGACGTTACGCTTGCAGATTTGAGGGAACGAGGATTTAAAGCCTTTTTCCTGGCTATCGGCGCTCAGAAGAACAACAAATTGAATATCCCCGGCGAGGACCTTGAGGGTGTGGTGGACGGCATCTCACTGCTGTTCGCCCTGAATCAGAAGGTAGGCGTATCGGTAGGCTCGAATATTGTGGTCATCGGAGGCGGCAACAGCGCCGTGGATTCGGCGAGGACCGCCAAAAGGAGCGGCAAGGGCAGTGTGCGCATACTGTACCGACGCACTGCCGGGGAAATGACAGCGGTGAAAGAGGATATCGAGGAAGCTATCAAGGAAGGCATTACTATTGAATACCTCACTTCACCCGTTGAGATTATCGGCGACGGTACAAGGGTGACCGGCATCCGCTGCCAGAAGATGAAGCTCGGTGAGGCAGGTCCTGACGGACGCCGCATGCCTGAGCCCATTCCCGGCTCCGAGTCCGTAATAAAGGCTGACCATGTTGTAGTGGCAATAGGACAATTTCCGGACACGGTGCTTTTGAATAGTAAGGGGCTGGCTGTTAATAGCGACGCCACGGTTCAGGTCGATCCGCTGACACTGGAGACGAATCTACCGGGGGTTTTCGCCGGCGGCGATTGCATTATGGGTCCCAATAACGTCGTCGAAGCTATGGCTAACGGGCTGCGGGCAGCGGAATCAATCGACCGTTATCTGAGGGGGCACGACCTGCGCAAGGGTCGCTCTCTGGAGAAGCCACAACCCGCGGAGGTGGATGTCAAAGACAGGATTGCCTCAAAACATAGGCGCGCCGCCATGCCCAGCATCCATCACTCGAAGAGAATGGGCAGCTATGAGGAAACGAGCCTGGGACTGCCCAGAGAAGCGTCAAAACTCGAGTCGGAGCGCTGTCTGAATTGTGCCATGTGCAGCGAGTGCCTGGAATGTGAGGAGGCTTGCGAGCTGGGGGCGGTATTTCATAAAGACAATATCGAAAATCTGGAAATAGATGCCGGATTAATAATCAATTTCATTTCAACCAATGGCAACTCCGGAAACGGCGCAGGTCGCCGTCACGCAAAACCGGGCATCCACACCGTTAGAAAAACCGATAGCGAAAGTCCGGATAGCGAGCTTGCCCGCGCCGCCGCTGCCGCCTTCGAGGCTGCCACTGCGCTCAAACAGAAGGGTAAAGAGGAGACTGCAAAACAGGAGGCGGCGGATAAGGGCGAAGCCGTGCAGGCTGGCAAGAGCCGGATTGAGAAAACAGCAAGCCCTAACCGGGGCCATGTCGGGCTGGTGCTGTGCAGTTGCGGCGGCAGCATAAGCTCGATTATAGATTTCGAAGAGGTGGCCGAGGAGGCGATGCGTCTTCCCAACATATTCAATGTCCTGCCGATTGCCGAGGCTTGCATCGAAGAGGCTGCACAACAGATTGCGGATAAGGCGGTCGAATCCAAACTGGGACACGTGGTGCTTGCGGCATGTCGCTGCTGCAACCTCGAACAGATATGTTTTAGCTGCACCGATAGAAGGATACGGTGCCAGAGCTTCCTCAGCGAGAAGCTTGCGCCTCTGGGCGTATCGGTGGAGTTCGTAAATATCCGCGAGCAGTGCGCCTGGGCGCACAGAGAAGACACTGCGGGCGCTACCCGCAAGGCTCTGGATATTATCAGGACAGGGATCGCTCAAGCCCTGGCGCTGCCTGAGGCAAAGCCAGAGGAACGAGCTATAGAGACCGGGGCGCTGGTGCTGGGCACGGGGCTCGCCGGCCTGGCAGCAGCGAACGCCCTGGCGGCACAGGGCTATTCCGTAACCCTCGTTTCCCGACCCGAGTCTGAGAAAGTTGCCCGGAAGCAACGCAAATACCTTGATGTTAAAGCTAATCTGTTGAAACATCTCGAGCAGAAGAGCATAAACAATGTGCCCTGGCCCGACGATATAACCCTGGAGGGCGCGGCGGGGAGCTACGAGGCTGTATTGAAATATCATGCGCAAACAAAACAAGTAAAAACGGGTGCGCTGGTAATTGACCTTGCAGAGCCGGACAAGAAAGCGCTTCCGGCTTCTCCAGGGACGCTGCTGGCGCGCCTAATTGCGAGCAGAGCCGGCAGCAGTGCGGACATAGATTCCGCCACAGTGAGGGATTTCACAATCAAGGACAACGCAGGCATATTCATTATAAACCCGGCAAAGAAAGAGACGGCAGAGGGACAGGTCAGCAAAGGGATAGCAGCAGCAGCCAGGGCTGCGGTATATCTATCGCGAGGCATCTTGAGCCCGCGCAAAACTGCCGTCATTATCGACAGCAAGCTCTGCCGGGGCTGCGGCGACTGCGCCGCCATTTGCCCTTACATAGAAATGAAGCTGGGAAACAACGGCACGGCATGTGCCTATATTGACCCGGCGCTGTGCCTGGGCTGCGGGGCATGTATTTCCCGGTGTCCTACCGGAGCTATCGCACAGCCCGCGCAGAGCGACAGGCAGATAATCTCGGCGCTGGAAGCCCTGCTGGAGAAGTCTCAGAGCCTGAGCGGTGCCCGATGAGTAATCCTGTGAATAATATTGTAGTATTCGTCTGCAACTGGGACGGCTTGAGCTGCGTTGAAGCAGCAAGTCAAAAGGGGCTGCGCTATCCCCCGACGGTGCGGATAATCAGGGTAAGCTGCCTCTCCAGGGTACACTCGGGACTGATACTAAAAGCGTTTGAGCTGGGAGCCGATGGCGTGATGCTGCTGGGCTGCGAGCAGGGCAATTGCCATTATGAAAAGGACGCCGGACTGCTTGAGCAGGAGTACCATAAGACACAGAGCGTGCTGGAACTGCTGGGTTTCCAGAAAGAGCAGTTAGAGCTTGCCCGCATGTCGCGTGGCGATGGCGCAGGCTTCGTAAAACAGGTGACGCATTTCATCTCCGGGGTCGAGCAGTCGCAGGCTCCCGTTTCACAATAGGATTAAGGTTAGGCTTAAATGTCCGATATAGAACGCGAGATAAAAGAGACCAACATCCGCCTCTGCCTGGACTGCGGCAAGTGCACCGTAGTATGTCCGGTGGCGCAATACGACCCGGAGTTCAACCCGCGGCTCATCGCAAAAAGAGGAAGTGCGCCGAACAACAGAGAGCCTGACAAGACGATATGGGCATGCCTGAGCTGCTATATGTGCGTGGAGCGCTGCAACTACCATGTGAAGTTCCCCCGGTTCGTTCACGCGCTCAGGGCGGAGGCTTTCGCCGATGGCACACAGGTACAGTGCAGCCACGGCGGCTCGTTTTATACACTGATGCGCATGATGTCCCGCAAGAACCTGCAGCAGAAGCGCATGGACTGGCTGCCCGGGGATGTCAAACTGGCAGAAGGTTACGAGACTTTATTCTTTGTGGGCTGCGCGCCGTATTTCGATGCCATGTTCCAAGACCTCGAGGTTAACACGCTGGACGGAGTGAAAGGGGCGCTCAAGCTGCTGAACCGTGCCCAGATACCATTCAATATCATGGCTAACGAACGATGCTGCGGGCGCGACCTGCTGCTTCAGGGCGACAAAAAAGGATTCACGGCGCTGGCACGCGCCAACAAGGAGGAGTTCGAACGCCTGGGAGTTAAGAGGATTATCACCAACTGCCCTGAGTGTTATTATACGTTGAAGGTGGATTATCCCGATATTCCGGGAGGCACCGGAATCGAAGTGTTACATCTGACGGAGGTTATAACGCCGCTGCTGCAAAATGGGAAGCTGAACCTGGGCAAGCTAAACAAAAAGGTCACTTACCAGGACCCCTGCACGCTGGGCAGGTGCTCCCGGATTTTCGACGAGCCCCGCCAGATTTTGAAGGCTGCGGGACTGGAACTGGCGGAGATGGAGCCGAGCCGTGAGAAGGCTCTCTGCTGCGGAGCGACCTCCTGGCTGCAATGCGGTGCGGTGAATCGTCAGATTCAAAAACAACGCCTGGCGCAGGCGGAGGCTTCCGGCGCGGAGATACTGGTGACCGCTTGCCCCAAGTGTCAGATACACTTAAGATGCGCCCAGAAAAGCGACAATAGCAAAAGTCCCGGTGTGGAAATTATAGACCTGGCAGGTCTGGCAGCGCGGTCTCTGGACTAGGAGGTGATAAGGTTGGCTGCAGAGGAAATCAGAATAGGCGTATTTGTCTGCGATTGCGGGCTTAATATAGCCGGCTCGGTGGACACCGAGGCGGTACGCAAATATGCGGAGAATCTCCCCAATGTGGTGGTCTCGGTGAGGAACCGTTACACCTGTGCCGACCCGGGGCAGGAGGAGATAAAAAAGCATATCAGGGAGCACAGGCTGAACCGCGTGGTGGTGGCTTCCTGCACGCCCCGCCTGCATGAGCCTACATTTCGCAACTGCATCGCTCAGGCAGGTCTCAACCCCTACGTTCTGGAGATGGCAAGCATCAGGGAGCACGCCAGCTGGGTGCACCTGTATGACCGCGAGGCGGCTACGGAGAAGGCTAAGGACATCGTCAAGATAGCGGTGGCTCGCGCCCGCCTGCTGCAGCCTCAGCAGGAGATGGCGATACCCATCACCGACGCCGCGCTTGTAATCGGAGGCGGTGTCGCAGGGATTCAGTCTGCGCTGGACCTGGCTGATTCCGGCCACAAGGTATATCTGGTCGAGGAGCAGCCCTCCATAGGCGGAATCATGGCGCAACTGGACAAGACCTTCCCCACTATGGACTGCTCGATATGCGTCCTCGGACCCAAGATGATGGACGTGGGACGGCACCCCCGCATCGAGCTACTGAGCTACAGCACTGTTGAGTCGGTATCGGGCTATGTGGGCAATTTCAAGGTACGCATACGCAGGAAAGCTCGATTCGTGGACGAGAGCAAATGCACCGCCTGTGGCAAGTGCGCCGAGGTCTGCCCCGTAGTGCTGCCCGACGAGTTTCAGCAGGGGTTCTCCTCCCGCAAGGCAGCCCATATCCAATTCCCACAGGCAGTGCCTTCAGCCTACCTCATAGATATGCAGCACTGTCTGGGCAACAACCCCATTGCCTGCGCCAAATGCATCGATGCCTGCGAGAAGCGCTGCATAGACCTGAACATGCAGGACAGGACTGTAACGCTCAATGTGGGCACCATAATCGTTGCCACCGGCATGGGCGCTTACGACCCCACGCCGCTGGATGAGTACGGCTATACCCGTTTCGAGAATGTCATCACCAGTATGGAGTTCGAGAGATTGATATGCGGCGGCGGACCCACCGACGGTCACCTGGTGCGTCCCTCGGACCACAAGACGCCCAAGCGCATCGGCTTCATACAGTGTGTAGGCTCACGGACACTGAACCGCGGCAATCCCTACTGCTCCAATATCTGCTGCATGAACACGATAAAGGACAGCCTGCTCATCAAGGAGCACTACCCCGATGCCGAGATATATGTCTTCTATATGGACATCAGAGCCTTCGGCAAAGGCTTCGAAGACCTGTTCCGCCGCTCCAAGGAGCTGGGCGTCCATTACATCCGCGGCTTGCCCGGCGATGTCTCCGAAGACCCCAAGACCAAAAACCTGCGGGTCAAGGTGGAGAATACCACGACGTCCCGGATCGAGGAGTACGAGCTTGACATGGTAGTGCTCTCCGTCGGGCTGGAGCCCAGAGGGCATCTCAAGCAGCTTACCAATATTCTGAACCTCTCCCAGACCAGCGACGGCTTCGTCATGGAAGCTCATCCCAAGCTCCGGCCCGTCGATGCGCCTACGCCCGGCATCTTCTTTGCCGGCTGTGTGGAGGCGCCCAAGGACATCAAGGACAGCGTGACACAGGCAGGAGCTGCAGCAGCCCGCAGCAGCATCATCTTAAACTCGGGTTCGCTCACCAGCGAGGCTATCAAGGCAATTGTTGACCTCGCCAGGTGCACCTCCTGCGGCGTCTGCGCCAAGGTATGCCCCTACGGAGCGATAAAGGTCGATATCAAAGCCAAGACAGGCGCTCAGATTACCGCTGCGGCATGCGCCGGATGCGGCACGTGCGCTGCCGAGTGCAAATTCGATGCTATCACCATGCAGCACTTCAGCGATGCCCAGATATTCGCTATGATAGACGCCGCCCTCGATGAAGAGCCGGGGCAGAAGATTATCTCCTTCCTGTGCAACTGGTGCAGCTATGCGGGAGGCGACCTAGCGGGAGTTTCGAGGCTGCAGTACCCACCCCACAACCGCTTCATCCGCACCATGTGCAGCGGCCGGGTAGCGGAGAAGTTCATCCTCCACGCCTTCGAGAAGGGCGCGCCCATAGTGCTGGTCTCGGGATGCCATATCAACGACTGCCACTACATCAACGCCAACACCTGGACGAAGCGCCGAGTCGAGAAGCTGTGGGAAAAGATGAAGAAGTGGGGGATACGCCCCGAGCGGCTGCAACTGGAGTGGATCAGCGCCGCCGAGGGGCCGAGGTTCGCCCAGATAATGCGCCAGCTGGAGGAGATGCGCCAGAAGGTAACCCCCGAAGAGATAGAGCACACTAAGAAGGTGCTCAAAGAACAGCGTCTGGCTAAGAAAAAAGCCGAACAGGAAGAAAAAGTCCCCGAACCGTACGTATAAAACGTAGGGGCTTAGCGTGCTAAGCCCTCGATACCATGGCACGGCATGCCGTGCCCCTACGGGTTGACAAGGCGGGGTTGAACTCACAATTCTGGTTTAATCCAGCATTTTCAATCACGTAGGGGCTTAGCGTGCTAAGCCCACGATACCAGGGCACAGCACGCTGTGCCCCTACGGGTTGACAGGCAGGAAACAGAAATGACTTACGACGCCGAACGCTATCATCGCCGTTCTATTAGGCTAAAACACTACGACTATTCACAGGCTAGTGCATATTTTGTCACAGTATGTACCCACAACAAAGACTGCATTTTCGGCGATGTAGTCAATGGTGAAATGCAATTAAATGAGAATGGGAGTGCGGTACAAACGGAATGGCTTACAACCGCAGAATTCAGAGATAATGTCGAGTCGGATGTATTTGTCGTCATGCCCAATCATTTCCACGCTGTTTTGCTCATCAAGGATAATTCGGAGGGCACAGCACGCTGTGCCCCTACTAGTATGAACAGGCTATTCGGCAGGATAACAAGCGGTTCGCTGGCGGCTATTATGCGTTCCTTTAAATCTGCTGCAACCAAACGTGTCAACGAATTGCGAAATACACCAGGAGCACCTGTATGGCAACGCAATTACTATGAGCATGTGGTGCGAGATGAAAGAGACCTAGGTGAGATAAGAGAATATATTGTGAACAACCCACGGAAATGGGATTTGGACAAGGAGAACCCCAAAAATTCGTAGGGGCTTAGCGTGCTAAGCCCCCGATACTAGGGCACAGCACGCTGTGCCCCTACGGTTTTCGCCAGACGCAAGTGGTTAGGCAGAGCGAAAAACACAGGGGCGTTCAATTGAACGCCCCTACAGTTCCCCATGTCGTTGCGAGGAGTCCCGACCTGTCGGGACGACGTGGCAATCTCATTTCTTCTTCCGTCCAGCGCCCAGATTTGTTCGTCGCCCTACTACGTTTATAGAAGAAAAAGATTCGAATAATCGAACTTGACAAAAACGATGTCTTGTGGTACTGTGTTATGCGATTATTTCAATAGTTTGTCCTCAAGATAGTTACATATATCAACTCATCGTTTTTTGGAACATTTGATGCTGGATTTCCATCTATACTTATAAGACTATAAATCCAAATTAAAGTGTGCAGGTGGAGGTGGTTCTGGATGACTAGATATGATGCATGAGCGAAGAAACGACTGAAGCAACACAAGCAAGAACGCCAGAATAACGGAAGGGAGGGAGACGATGAGAAAACCGCTTAATAACCGGCGACTGCTATTATCATTGGTTGTAGTGGTAGTCATAACAGGCCTTGTGTTTGGAGGAATAACCTTAGCCAGCGCTTCCAAATCACTTTCATTCGATAGCCAAGCACAGCCTGTAGAACCTACACCATCACCTGTTACACCCCCACCGCCAGCCAGCCGAATTGTAAATCAGACAGTATTCAGTAGGACTCCGGAGGAAGAGGATGCCTGGCGGGAGCAGATGATGGAGGAAGGCAAAAAGAGAGGTGACTTTGCATATAGTGTATGTGGGCCAGAGACGATGGGCGCTAAGATTTCTGTTGCAGGCAAAACAATAAAGCTTCCCGACGATACATATGTGAAGGAATGGATAGTCAGCGCATTATGTGAGCCCGGCTCGCCTTGCCCTCAAGGGCCAATTTATGTTATAGCAAGAGGTGATTCTCAGATAGTGATCGATGGCACTGGCTGGATACTCCGCGAAGAGATAGCACAAGATGAAGAAGGCGCCTTCGATTTTCTCAAGGAGGCGCTGAGATGAAATGGATTAATCTTTTCATTGCTACGATAGTGGTGCTGAGTCTCGTTATAATTCCTTCAGTAAGCTTTGCACAGGATTGGCCCTACTCACCATACACATATTTGCTGGAAAATCCAAGCCTTCAAGACCCCAACTGGTATGGCACAGAGAACTTCGTCTTTTACTACTGGGTTTTACCGGGTTGTCAAGCCACGCCAATACGCTGGAAAGCTGATGCTACCATACGAAACGATGTGCTCGTCGCCATTCAGAACTGGACCAACGCTGTTCCGGAGTTAACCTTTCAAGAGGTTGCGTCAGGACAAGACATTGAATTTAAGTATGAAGCAACAAGTACCGGACTTCCATCGGAGACAGTATACCTCGAACACTGGTGGATGGGAACGCAAGGTGCAAGCTACTGGAAACGTGCCAAAGCAAGACTCAATCCAAATGCCAATTGGACCGCGGCAGGTAAAAGGGCAGCTATTGCGCACGAGATAGGCCACCTTCTTGGTTTAAGCGACCGACATGGACAAACTCCTATCGTCTGCAATCAAGTTGAGGTCACGATAATGGATGGCATGGTAAATCTGCTGAGTTGCGACGGCTTGCAGGGACCATCTGCCTTGGACGAAAAGCGTGTCTATGAGTTCTGGAGCCAAGGCACTGGCACCCTATCAGGTAAAGGCTGTGGCACGGTGGGTACTTATGTTTGGAAAGACCTCTCCTGGTCTGAACAATGGTACGAATTCGACTTATTTTATTGGAACGGTCATACGTGGGTCGGGTATTATAGTAGTTACCATACGAAAGACATCGGCGTTCATTTTTTCAAAGACGGTATAATGCTTCAGGAGACCGTAGACCGCCAGACATACGGGGCACCTGCAGGTTTGCATATCGGTTGTGTGACACCATACTTTCCCAAGTTTAACACATACGGCAATGCGCAATGGGCTTATACTAATTTGTAGTGATTGAGACGGAAAAGGCTCTTAACTGAAATAGCGTTTGTTCTATTCTAACAAGGGAAGGAGGAAACAATGAAACAATTATTGCATAACCGACGCTGGTTATTGGCAATAGTCGCAGTGGCAGTCATCGCAGGGCTGACATTTGGCGGGATAGCCTTAGCCAGCGCTATCAAGTCCACTACACCTACACCCACACCTTGGCCATCGCCACCAGAATATAAATACCCCACTCCATATGAAGGAACCGTTGAGGAAGAGAATGCAGCGCGTGAGAGGGCATTAGAGGAGAACAGAGAAAATGGTGGCTTTGAGTACAGCACGAGCGGGCCATCAACGATGGGCTCCACCATTTCGGTCGCTGGAAAAATGATAAAGCTCCCTGATGATGCCTATGTTGAGTATTGGGTAGTTTTCATTGAATGCTCAGTAGGCACTTCGTGTCCACAGACACCGTTCTACATTATAGCAAGGGGCGATTCCAGGCTAGCGGTAGAGCAAATCAGCGGCAAAATCCTCAATGAAGAGATAGCGTCAAACGAGGAGGGAGCCTTCAACTTCCTTAAGGAGGCACTTAGATGAAACGAGTTATTCTCTTCGTTGTAGGAGTTGCAGCCTTAATCCTGGGATTGTTCCCTTCGGTCAGCTTTGCACAGGATTGGCCCTACTCACCATACATCTACGCTGCCGAAGACTCCACAAAACAGAGAGCCGAGTTCCAGGGCACAGAGAATTACGTGTTCTACTACTGGTATATCCCCCAAACTCCGATTCAGAATATTCGTTGGAAGGCTGAGGCTCAAATCCGCGATGCTGTAAATGCCGCCTTTCAGAATTGGCACAATGCTGTCCCTGAACTGACCTTCCAGGAGGTCGCACAAGGACAAGATATGGAGTTCTTTGTAGCCGAGTTAGACCCGTGGGATCCTAATGCGAATGGAATGACAATTTTTACAAATTTCACCTACGTAGCAACACCAAATGCTAGCTACTGGACAAATGCGCAGATACTTATTGACCCAGGGCAATGGAACCAGCAAGCCTTAATAGGCTGCATCGCCCATGAAATTGGGCACCTTCTTGGTCTCCATGAGCGATATGGAGCAGCATGCAATGCAGTTGAAGTCACAATTATGGATGCTATGTTAGGCAAACTGCAGACTTGCGACGGCTTGCAGGGTCCATCCGCTTTAGACGAAAAGCGTATCTACGAATTCTGGGCTAAAGGCAATATGCCTATCACCGGCGCAGGATGCGGCACAGTTGGCACTTGGATGTGGAAAGACCTTTCCTGGGCTGAGAATCGTTATTCATTCGGCATATGGTACTGGAATGGAAATGGATGGACATGGTACTATGGCAATGAGCACCTTGAAAATGTCGGCACCCATTTCTCCTATGATAATTATAGGAATCTACTCGAAGAGGTCAACCGCCAGACCTATGGGGCACCGGCTGGTTCTCATTGCGCCTGCGGGCACTCGTATTTCCCCAAATTCAACACGAATGGTACATGGCAATGCCAGAGTATTACGCTTCAATGATTTTGTAGAATAGGGTGAAGTGAAGGGGGCATCCGCCTGCGGCGGATGCCCCTACGAGTTAAATACGAACCCCTACTTAGAATCCTGTCACACACCCGGGGACTTTGACCAGCAATACGGGCACGCAGGAGGAACGCAGCACCTTTTCTGCTACGCTGCCATACGCCCATCTGCTGATTCCCGAACGTCCGTGGCTCGCCATTACTATAAGGTCGATTTTGTTCTTATTGGCGTAGTTCACAATCTCGTCAGCCGGCTTGCCCAGGCGCGACTCCGCCTTCACCTTGAATCCCTTGGCTTTCAGGTTTTGCTCCACATCATTGATGTAAAGGCTGCACTGCTGCTCCGCGTTGCTGGTAAGCCGTTCCACGTGCTTCTCCCAGGTCTTGCCCTTGCCCTCGGGGTAATCGGCAACGATGCTGGGCGAATCGCAAATCCGCAGCAACACAATCTCTTTAACTACTCCGCTCCCGGCAAGCTCCTCGACGTGAGGCAGAACGCACTCCGCCAGCTCCGAACCATCGAGAGGAACCAGTATCTTCTTGTACACTCAGCTACCTCCTTGAAACTTCCGTCTTAAGCAAAGTCCGCCCGCCTGATAATACCATCACATCTCTATTTGTTCAAGAGCGAATGAGAAGGGGAAATGCATGGTACTTATGTCATTGCGAATCCCGATTTATCGGGGTGAGGCAATCTCATCATCTCCTTTTAGATCCACGAGTGCGTAGAGATTGCCACGTCGTCCTTCCTGAACGGGAAGGACTCCTCGCATGTATGAAAGCGCTGCGTTTGTCAAGGAAAGAGATATGTTATTCGATATACCCTCCCCTTTAGACCAGTATGACCAGGTAGAATGGGCTCAAGACCGTTTCGTCGGATGCATGTATTCGCCATCAAAGTGGCATGAGCATGTTCCCCCGGAGGTGTCGCACTCAAAGAACGAATTCTTTATTGAATTCATGCGA
>VGNW01000025.1 GCA_016865955.1 Chloroflexota bacterium
GGAATGTGCCCGCAGCTCGTTGCTCTCGAAGAAATCGCTGACAAACTCGGTGCACGTCATGAACTGGTGTCTGCGTTGAAGCCCGGAGTTCGGGTCGTTCAGCAATGCCTCAACCGGGTCGAATTCGCCGGGGAGAGCGGGAGGGTTCCACAGCACCTGCATGGCGGCGAATCCCCACTCCCATACCTTGCCCTGCGCGAACCAGGCGAGGGTTTCGGCATCCCTTGGCGATATTCTTTCCACCTCTTTGACGTTCTTCTCGACGATATCCGGCTGCGGGGTCATTATCCCGGTTTCCTTGTCCCAGGTCAGGGAGCGATAGGAAACTATGCATCTTCCATCGGGGAACACCATTGAGCTATTTACCGGCGGGAAAATGTAGCTCAGACCTCTTTCGTGGAGCTTGAAGTCCTGGTTACAGGGGCTGGCCCAGAACCCCGCTACGTGGGCGCAGGGGTTGCCGCGGAAACCGGACGCCGGACGCGGCTCAGTGCAGGCGCCGCCGCCCATCTCACGCCTCTGCTCGAAGAGACCAACCGTGTAGCCATTTCTAACCATGTAATTGGCGGCTATCAGTCCCTGGTGTCCTCCTCCGATTACTACAACATCGAAACTTGCGTCAGCCAATTGGACCTCCTTTTGTGTAGCGTTGCCACTCCTGTGGCAACGAATTCCACGTCGTGACTCCTGTCACGACGCTACATTTTGCTAATCTAGCGGCGGAACTTTGCTATGTCTTTGTCTAACTCTTCTAACCCTAATCGTTTCAGGGTGGCTTTGGTCGGTATGCCTTTTTTGTCCCAGCCTCTGGCTTCATAGTACTCGTCTATTAGCACGTCCGGTTTTCTGTAAATCTCGCCGTCTCTCAGACCGCCCTGCAAGGGCTCGGTGTACATCCTTTTGGGCAGGGCATCGTCTTTTCTGCTGAAGCCTTCGCGGATGTTGAAGCAGCGCTCCAGGTTGTAAACCTTCTCTCCCACCAGCGATAGATAGTCGGCGCTGCCGAACTTGGTCTCGCCCAGAGCGGCCACCAGCATCTTACCTATAATCTCCGGCCCGAAAAGCTCCAGATTGTGTGCCGGGAAGGTGCATGCGTTCACCAGCTCTACGGAAGCCACATAGTCGTGATTGTATTTGACGATGTCTCCTTTACCCTCGTCGGCAGCGGCATCAACTAGGCGCGGCTTCGGGTTGCCTATTTCCTGTGAAGCGTATCCATAACAGTGGTTGGCGCCCATATTGCTCAGGGCATAATTCATGCCCAGTCCCTTCAGTGAACGCGGCTCATATCCCGGCATCTCCAGCCCCTTGACATGCATGGCGTATTGCTCCGAGCCTTTGCCGATACGTTCCGCAGCCCTCTTCGTGCCCTCAGCCAGGATATCGCCAATGCCTTGGCGATGCGCAATCTTCTCGATGAGCTTGAGCATAGGCTCGGGGTCGCCGTATTTGAGAACCAGACCGTCTGTGTCCCGGGTGGTCAGTATGCCCTTTTCGAACAATTCGTAGGCAAAACCGATGGCAACGCCGGTGCTTATGGTATCCACACCTAGCTCGCAACACATATAGTCTGCCTTCACTGTTGCCCCGAGGTCGGTGCATGCTGTGGGACCTGCGAAAGCCCAGATACTTTCATACTGAGGTCCCTCGCTGGTTACCCCAGCGTAGGGGCCTTCGACTACCGTGCGGGTCTTGCCGCACTTCAACATGCAGGCGTAACAGCCGGAATGCTTCTGCGTGATTGCGGCATATTGCAGGAAGGAAAGCTTATCCCAGCCTTCCAAATCCGCCGAGCGAAAGTTTCGCACCGGAAAAGTCCCCATAGCGAAACCGGGGACATCGACGCCCATGGCGGTACCGTAGTCGCGGAACGGCCCGAAACCCAGGCCTGCCTGGAAGTCTTTCACCTGTTGTTTTACCAGCCTGGCGAACTCCGCCGGGTCAGCCGGCAAATCTTTATGCTCAGCCTCAACCACTATAGCTTTGAGGTTCTTGGAAGCCATAACCGTGCCGGTGCCACCGCGACCGGCGGCACGCCTGCCGCTAAAAACGCCGGCGTAGCGTACCATCTTCTCAGCAGCGGGGCCGATGCAAATCATGCGCGCTTTAGCCCCGTGCTGTTTCTTCAGATAGTCCTGAGCCTGGCTGGTGGTTTTGCCCCGGATAGCGCTGGCATCGCGGATTTCGTATTTGCCGTCTTTGATATGCAGATATGAGGGCTTTGCCGCCTTGCCCTCGAGTATAATCATTTCCAGACCTGCCCACTTGAGCCAGGCGCCGAAATCGCCGCCGCCGTAGCTTCGGGTGAAGGTGTTGCTCAGCGGGCTTTTTGTGATGACCACCCATTTCGAAACGGACTGTGCGTTGGTACCTGCAAGCGGTCCCGTAACGAACAGGAGTTTGTTTTTATCTCCTAAAGGGTCTGTCCCTGCGGGGACCTCATCGTAAAGATATTTTGCGCCGAGGCCGCGTCCGCCAACATAATCCGTAGCTATCTTTTGAGGTATGCTCTCTGCCTTTATCGCACCGCCGGACAGATTCACGCGCAGCAGCTTACGCATGGTTCCTCCTCTTTATTTCCCGAGATAGTCTGTGATGCTCTCGCAAACAGGGAATGCGATATGGAAACACTTGTCGGACATCTGGGTGCTCACGGAGCGAATTGAGTCTCCGGCGAAGTAGAGCCCTTTGAGATTGGGCGGCTGAAAATCGATTTCCACAGGCACTACGGCATAGGCGTATCTGGTGAAGTTGAGTTGCAGGTTCATTCCTTCGTATTGAATAGCCTTCTTGAAGCCGGGGAAAGCTTTTTCCACAGCGTCTTTCCATCTCTTGTATGCTTCCCTGACCTTCTCCATGGGAGCTGTGAGACCGAAATTGGTCGCTTCCAAAGAGCCGGGGATCATGGCGCTCACAAGCTGTTTCCCCGACGGCACTCTGGCATCGGTGTATGAGCCCAGGGTGCAATCACCAACGTAGGTGGGGAGGCCGTAGTCGGCATCGAATACATGAATCCAGCCGTACCCTTTCTCGGGCAGGACCTTCTCCCGAAGCAGAAAAAAGCCGGAAAGGTCATGGCCGGCGAGCTCGCTGCACTTTCTGATGGATTCAACCCAGTCTTTTCTGAGGTACTCCTGTCTGATGATGTTTCGGGCAACTGCCTCGAAGATGGGTATGGCGCATATAACTGCGGAGGAGCCATATTCCTCCAGCATATTGCAGTTGCTTTCATCCTGAGCCACCACTCCGGTCGCTGTTCTCTTCTCTATGTTTATGCTTCTGACCCTTCTATTGGTGATAACCTTGCCGCCGTGGTCTTTGTAGTATTCGGCAAGCGGGGCGATGATGGCATCCTCGAGAGGCCCGGGCTTGGGATACCAGATGTGTATCGAGCCGACGCGATTGAAGGTGCCCATGGAGTTGGCGACCATGCCGAAGTTCACGTCTTTGATGGGTGCGCCGACGATGGGCCCCATCCCGTGAAGAATTGCCTGCGTAATCGGGTCTGAAACGTTCTTATTTATCCAGTCGGCGAAGGATACATTCACCACTTTACGGCACTCTTCAAGCGACATGTCCTCTGTGATAGCGGCTATTCTCTTAATCTCCTTCATGGACTCCTTGCCCATGCTTACTCCGGTAGCGAAGGCGAAGAACTCGAAAAAGTTCTCAGCGCCCAGCTTGGGGTCCATGGCGAAGTAATCGATTTTGCCCGTTTTCTCTTTGGTTACCAGGCCCATCGTCCAGGGCACGGCTTTGTTTTTAAGGGGCAATCCCAGGTGGTTGAATAGCTTGTAGAGGTAGGTCTTTTCCGCAGAGCCGTACTGGGAGGCGAAGAAGTGGGTAGCGCTATCGACACGGCAGCCGTGAAAGTTTACCGAGCGGAATCTTCCACCGAGTGCAGGGGCTCTTTCGATGATTACGGATTTGACGCCTTCCTTGGCGAGCAGGCACCCTGCTGCCAGACCTCCGGGACCGCCGCCGACTATGATAACATCGAAGTCTTTCTTCATGACCTGCCCCCTTAATTCAGGATGGTTCTACCATAAGCGAAGCCTGCGCGGTTTGCCGAGGAATTCCGATGCGAGAAAGGCTACTATATTGCCAGGGTTTTTGCAAGCGATTTAGCTTAACTTTGGATTAGTTTTTGCCTAACTTTGGATTAGTTTTTTGACAGCATGTGAATTGCAGGGCTCGGTTATCAACGGCTCTGAGACGGCTTTTGTTTCATGAGTTGGGCTATGGTTTCCGTTGCCTCGGGGCCCAGTGATGCCAGGAGGTCTGCCACTTCTTCGAGAGAGTACAGCTCTCGCAGGTCAACTGCGCCCTTCTTTAGTGCCAGAATGACCAACTGGGCGCGGTTTCGTGCCTTCAGCTTGGTGGATGCCTGATGCAGGGATATTTTCACTGCGCTGGTGGTTATGCACAGTTGACGGCCGATCTCCTGGTTGGTCAAACCGCGACCTACCAGGCTGACCACCTCGCGCTCCCGGGGCGTCAAAATGGTGTCTTGCTGTCTCGCCATGCTTTGTGTGCCGGTTAGTTCGGTGTGTCTTGTACCCGACAATTTACTTTGAAGGTGGGTTTTTGTCAAGTTTCAGCGAGGGCACAGCACGCTGTGCCCCTACGGTTGCGTCCTTAACTCCTTCTGTGCATAATGAGGGTAGGAGCGGGAATCGATGCCTAAATACATAATTGCCCACGATGTCGGCACCAGCGGCAATAAGGCGGTGCTGGTCGACATCGAGGGGAAAGTGCACGGCAAGTGCTTCGAGCCCTATCCGGTCTCCTATCCAAAAACAGACTGGGCGGAGCAGTCGCCGGAGGACTGGTGGAACGCGGTCAAGGAGACAACGCGCCTTCTGCTGAAAGAGACGGGTGTGTCTCCCGACGATGTGCTGTGCGTGACTCACTGCGTGCAGATGTTGGGCGTGGTGGCGGTGGGTTCGGACGGGAAGCCGCTGCGCCCCGCCATAATCTGGCTGGATAACCGGGCATGTAAACAGGCGGAGCGAGTGATGAGAAAGTTCATTCACGCCCGCATTTTTACACTGCTTGCCGGCGCTACCCTGTGCGGCAAGGACTGCCTGCCCAAGATGCTCTGGGTTAAACAGGAAGAGCCTGACATCTATAAAAATACCTACCGTTTTCTCGATGGCAACGGCTATCTGATTTATCGCAGCACGGGCAAGATGGCGATGGAGTGGACGGGCGCGTCAGTGTACGGGATGGACCTCAAGAAGAAAGCATGGATGAAAGGCGTCTTCAAGTATGTAGGATTCGATCCTGGGAAGCTGCCGTCGCTGGTGCGCTCCATCGATAAGGTGGGCGGTCTTACCAGGGAATCTGCCACCGAACTCGGACTTAAAGAGGGGACGCCTGTTGTGGCAGGCGCAGGCGATGCCGCCTGCGCTGCCGTCGGTTCGGGCGCTGTGGGCGAGGGTGAAGGACATGTCTATCTGGGCACGTCGGGCTGGGTGGGGGTGGTCACACAGAAAACACTCAAGGGCAAGTACGGAATTGCGACCATCCATTCCGCGGACCCGGATAAGGCGTTTCTCATCGCTGAGATGGAGACCGCCGGAGCCTGCCTGCAATGGGCTGGCGACAGGCTGTACGCGCCGGAGAAGGCGAATCCGCGCATCTCGAATATCTACGCTTATATGGACGGACAAATCGACCGCATCCCGCCGGGGTCGAACAATTTAGTCTTTACGCCCTGGCTTTGCGGCGAGAGGGCGCCCGTAGCCGACTGCTATGTGCGTTCCAGCTTTCTCAACCTCACCCCCGCGCATACGCGAGAGCATATGCTCCGCGCGGTCTACGAAGGGGTCGCTTATAATATTCGCTGGATGGTTGAGATAGTGGACAATCATTTCAGATTTCCTCTGCCCAGGCTGAGGGTTATCGGGGGAGGGTCGAGGGGTGCGCCCTGGATGCAGATACTGGCGGATGTCACGCATAGAAAGGTTGAATCCGTGCAGAACCCTCTGGAGGCGGGGGCGGTGGGCGCGGCGCTGGTGGCGGCGGTGGGCATGGGGATATATCCCAGTTTCGAGGCTCTGAAACAGGTGGTCAAAGTAGATAGGGTTTTTGAGCCGCAGGCACGGAACTATCCGGTTTACGACAGGCTGTTCCGTTCCTATCAGGAATCATACGGAAGCCTGCGGCGATTCTATAAACGGCTCAACGAGAACAGTTCGGGCGAGGAGGTGTGTAAATGAGCATGGAGGACATTTTAAGCCAGCCGCTGGCGCTGCCCGATGGGGTGGATTACGATGAATATCTGATAGCCACGTATTTCGTCTCTTTCGCGGCGGAGATGCCCATACCGTTGCTGGCTCAGGCGCTGGCTATCGAGCAGAGCACCGGAACATGGGTGCCCGTGCCGGGGGAGACGCACGAGGTGCGCTGCAAGCATGTCGCCCGGGTAATCGGGGTGTACGAGATACCCGACCATGAGTTCGAGGTGCCCAAAGGGCTGGAGACACGTAACTGGGTTATCCAGGTAGCTTATCCCGAGGTCAACATCGGTGAGCAGATACCCATGATGCTGACTACCGTAGTGGGCAACATCTCGATGGGCGGCAAAATAAAGCTCATCGATGTCCGTTTCCCCGAGAAGTATGTGGCGGGGTTTAAAGGACCGAAGTTCGGCATCCCCGGCATCAGGAAGCTGCTCAAGGTGCCCAGGCGACCCCTGCTCAACAATATGATAAAGCCCTGCACCGGCTATCCGCTGAAGGTGGGCGCCGATTTGTTCCGGCAAGCGGCGCTGGGCGGGTGCGACATCATCAAGGACGACGAGCTGATAGCCGACGCCTCGTTTAATTCGGCGCTGGGGCGCGTCAAAAAGTACAGGCAGATAGAGAAGCAGGTGTACGAGGAGAAGGGCGAGCACACCCTGTACACGGTAAACATCACGGACAAGATACCGAAGGTGTTCGAGAACGCTAAGCACGCTGTAGAGCTGGGCTGCAACGCGTTGATGATAAACTACTTAGCTGTGGGATTCCCTGTGTTGCAGGCTCTGGCGGAGGATCCGGCGATAAATGTGCCCATACTGGCGCACATGGATGTTGCGGGCGCTCTGTACATGTCGCCGTATCATGGCATCAGCTCCCATCTGGTGCTGGGGAAGCTGCCGCGCCTTGCCGGAGCGGACATAGTGGTTATTCCGGCGCCTTACGGCAAAGCGCCGGTGATTCCCGACAGATTCCAGACGGTGGCGCGGAATCTGTCGTTCCCGCTGTATCATCTGAAGCCGACCTTCCCCATGCCCTCCGGCGGCATCACGCCGACGATGGTGCCGCAGGTGATAAAAGACCTCGGCATGGATATAGTCATCGGCTCAGGCGGAGGCATCCATGCCCATCCGCAGGGTCCGATTGCCGGCGGCAAAGCGTTCCGTCAGGCAATCGATGCTGCGATGAAGGGTATCCCGCTGGAGGAATACGCGAAAAAGCATCCCGAGCTCGACGTGGTGGTAAAGATGTGGGCAGACCCGTTCGGGAAGGGAGTGTCGGGGTGAAATTCCAAACCCCAAGCTCCAAATCCCAGAGGGCGGCGTTTGGAACTTGGAGCTTCTAACTTGGGGTTTCGAGTTTTCTCTATTGAAAGGAGCATGATGAGCAAGGTTACTGTTCTGGGCGGATGTGGGGTTGTGGGCAGCGTAGCGGTGCAGACACTGGTTGCGAGCAAGGCTTTCGATGAGATAGCGATAGCTGACAAGGACAAGGCTCTGGCGGCGAAGCTGGCTAAAAAGCTGGGCGCGAAAAAGGTCTCGGCGGTGGAACTCGATGCCAAGAAGCCCCAGAGCATAAAGAAAGCCATCGCCGGCTCGCAGGTGGTATTGAACTGCGTCGGTCCTTTCTATGAGTACGGTCCCGGCATTTTGAAAACGGTCATACAGTCCAAAATCAACTATGTCGATATCTGCGACGACATGGATGCCACTCAGAAGCTCCTGGAGCTGGACGAGGCTGCCAAAAAAGCAGGCGTCTCGGTGCTAATAGGGATGGGCAGCTCGCCCGGCGTCGCCAACGTGCTGGTGAGGTTCTGCGCCGATTCCATGCTGGATAAGGTCGAGTCGGTTGACATCTACCATGCGCACGGCGGCGAGAAGGCGGAGGGACCCGCGGTGGTGAAGCACCGCATCCACTCTATGAAGATGGACATACCGATGTTCCTCGATGGCAAGTTCACCGCGGTGCGGATGTTCGATGAAAGCGGCAGGGCGCTGGAGGAGGATGTGGAGTTCCGCGATGTGGGCACCTATCGCGTCTATGCCTATCCGCATCCCGAGACGCTGACTCTGCCCATGAATCTGAAGGGCGTTAAGAGGGTGACCAACCTCGGGCTGGTGCTGCCCCCGTCGTATGCCACGCTGATAAAAGGGATGGTGCGGTTCGGCATCACCGATGAGAAGCCGATCGAGGTGCAGGGGCAGAAGATAGTGCCGCTGGAGTTTGCCGTGGCGTATATCCTGTCGCGCAGGCAGCAGTTGATGAAAGAGGCGAAGCTGACTCAGCCCATGGGCTGCCTCAAGATAGTGGTAAAGGGGAGCAAAGACGGTGAGAAGAACACGTACATCTTCTCGATGTCCTCGAGAGGTCAGGGCATGGGCGAGGGCACGGGCATCCCCGCCGCTCTGGGGGCGATTCTGATGGCGACAGGCAAGATAAAGAAGAAGGGCGTTAATCCACCGGAGGCGTGCGTTGTGCCGATGGAGCTGCTGGAGCTGGCGCGCACCGGCATCAGCGCGGCAAACAAAAAAGGCTTCCCCATCGCCATCGAGCACATCGACGCTAAGGGCAAGGTAAAAAAGATAGATTTGTAAGCCGCGATATTAGCTCGCTGTGTATGTTATCATCTACAAGGAGCAACATATCAAAAGTAAGACTGTTTGGCAGTATCAGAAGACAATCAGAATAGCTTGTGCTCTACAAGAGACCTTTTAGACGAAGAATCTGAATGTAGTCGTTGCGGTTCAACCTACAATCAATAGCCTGTCTCAATTGTTCTTCACTGAGTTTGAGTTGCTGTCTGATGCTATGCTGCATGGGAAGGTCACCACGCTTATGAGACCGCCTAGTTCGCGTAACTATCTTACCATCTACCTCGAACCACGCCAGAAGATCGCCGCTATCTCGGACCTTGAATTCAAATTTATCCATTAAGTGGTCGAATTCACGGTCTTTAATAGTCATTACTTCTGAATCTTCTGAATTTTCTGTTGAAGCACCGACCAGACGTTTTGCAGGTCAGAGCCTAACCTATCTTGCCCGCCTTCTAAGGAAAAATAGAGTTCGACAATAGCGTATTGAAGGTCAAGTAGTGCTTCTGACCAATTCTCCCCGAATCCGAATTCGTTGAACTCAGTCGCTTCGGCTATGATGGATGATCCTTCACTCGAAAATCTGACCGAGAAAGGCGAAAGTACACGAAGCCTACCATCGCGAAGTGAGCCGACAAGCACTTCTGCATCAAGCGGCATGGTCTTTTCAGTCTTATCAATCTTTTTATCTCTAATTTCCTGATTGGAGCCTTTTTCTTCATCTACAACGTTGATAGGCTGCCTTCTTAGGTCTTGCATAGTGGTTGGCATTGTCATCACCTCCCTTGCGCTCAAGCACTTTTCTCAACGTCAATGCAGGTTGAACCGAGATATATGGTATTCGCCCATACTTGGAATTCGTATCGCCCGTCGCTTGGTATATCAAAAGGGGGAAAGGGTATGTACAGCCCCATCGGAATTACCCGACTCTTTACTTCAAAATTACCTTTCGCTCCTACTAATATTTTGTTAGTCGCAACCTGCACAAATCTCACATCGAATTCATATGCGCCCTCGGCGTTTGTAATCTTCAAGTAAACAGATATGTGTCTTCGGCTAGGAAAATTCCGAACATGTATTACGTCAAATATCCCGATGAGGGTGTGCTTCCCGCTATTGGGGTCTACACAAGCAACATCACATACCAATGCTGCAGCTAGAATGGGCACAATCTGGCTTTGTGGCTTATCTCTTTGAGTCATAACACTATTGTTCGTGAGTCTATATTATAACACAATCAATAATAGCATTAATTCTGCATTATTCGTTAGCGATTGTCAATAGGCAAGTAGTGGTTCTACATTCGAAGCAGCGAGTCCACTGCGGCGGGCACGGCGGTTAGAGGTCCTTCGAAGTCGGGTTTGGGGATGTTGTAGGTCTTGTTACTGCGTATCTTCTTGCTCAGCTCAATCGCTGTATCGCTGGCTACGCCCTCGTCGGTTACCAGGTAGGTCTTCATGCCGATGCTCGCCACAATCATGTCGTTCACCGGGTCGTTGCCCACCATCAGGCATTCGTCGGGTTTCAACGCGATTTTGCGGCAGACCTCGAGATAGTATTCGAGGCGGGGTTTGCAGTACGACATGTTTTCGATATCCGTAACGAGGTCGAATTTTATGTCGTCGATTCCACCCCAGGCGAGGCGCTTCATCTGGACAATCGAGGGCCACATGGGATTGGAGGCAATCACCAGCTTGACCCGTTTCCTCTTCAAATTGAGGAGCATGTCGCGCACTCCATCGGGCACCGAGACTATATCGCGAAAGCGGTCGAACTCAGCCTCGTAGAAATCTATGAAGCGTTTCCAGAGCTTGTCGCGGGGTATATCCAGTCCCGACGAGAAGGAGTTCATGAAGTGGTCGGCGTTGGACATCTCGCCGTTGTTGTTCATCAGGAGCTGAGTGGAGATAAAGAGCCGTTCCAGGAGCTTATCCGCCGGCATGATGTCAGCAAAAGCAGAGGCAATGCGGGCGAAGTAGCTTTCCGCGAACCGGCGTTCGCTGAAGTGAATCAGGGTGTTGTCCAAATCAAACAGAACAGCTTTCAGCATGATACACTACTTAAGTCAATTGGGCTGTCTATCTATTATAGGACAATTGCGCTGGCGGCGCCGAATCTCGGGGATGATAACATCCCCGAGGAGCAGGATTAGGCAATTTACCCCTCCCTCTTATCCCTCCGTTCGGCTGAGCTCACGGCGAAGCCCTTAAGGGGAGGGAGGATTGAAATCTCCTCTCCCTTGACGGGAGAGGTAAGGGTGAGGGTGAAACTTGGATTTGTCACTCGCTGGGGATGGTATTATCCCTGTTTTGCTTACATCAGCCTGACTATCAGTTTGCCGAAGGCGGGGCCGATGATGCGCTGCATGAGGACAATGAGGGGTGCGGGGAACTTGGCGGCGAGGTCCCGGCGGTAGTCGTCGAGGGTCTTATTCTGGTAGTTGAGAAGCGCCTGCGACTCGCTCGTGTCGTACCAGTCCAGGGCAAAAGGCTCCCCGGCGAACTTGTGCCGGGGCGGCAGGGGCAAACCAAATGTTCCCATAGCGACGTTCACCAGGTCTTTGTACCTTATCTGCTGGCTGTGCCCGCCGCCAATAATCAGAGTCCTCCCCTTCACTTTACTGAAATATTTCACTGCGTTGACAATAGCGAGGTTCGCGTCATCCGGATGACAGAATTCAATCCGGTTATCGAGCGGGATGATGAACATCTGGTACTTCATGTCAGTGTAACTAATCTTCTCGTAAGGGACCGGCGTCAAGCGCAAAATCACGTAGTCGATTCCCGACTCTTTGACCAGGTTCTCTGCCTGAACTTTGGTTCTGGCATAGACGGTTACAGGGTGGCACGGGTTTCTGTCGGGATGAAGGCACTCCGTAGCATCGGGGGTCAGCCCAAACACTGAGGACGATGAGATATATACGAAGGGAATGCTCATGCCCCTGTCTTTGATGAGGTCTACGATGGCCCTCGTACCGCCTACATTGATCCTGTTCGCCAGTTCAGGGTTCTTCTCGGTCATCGGCTCTACTATGGCTGCCAGGTGGACCACCGCATCCACTCCCTCCAGTACTCGCCTGATTGAATCGGGCTTTGTGATGTCACCCCACACGGTCTCCACCGCTGTATCCATGCCCTTGAGCTTCCTCCGATGCAGCAGCACGCGTACCTCAGCCCCATCCCTGAGGAAGGCTCTGCAAAGGGGTGGGCCGAGATGACCGGATGCGCCAGTTATCAGTACCCTCATCGCAATCTTTTCAACCCCCTGTATCCCCCAGTCTTGGGGGAATTAGAAGTTTGGGGGACACCCCCAAACCCCCGTCAGGAAGTATCCTGCACCTCTTTTTTACTCCCATTAGTAAAGAACTCTCTGCTAGGTTGCTTTATCTCTTATCATCACCAGGCCGAAGATGGTAGTGGAAATCAAAGTCCCGCCATTGGGGTGCAGCCACATGCTGCCCTGCCAGTTGTTATATCCTATGCCTGTTCCGACAAGCTTCTTGTACACTGTCTCGCCGGTCCTGAAATCAATGGCGGTGAGATACCACTTCGATATGCAACAGCCCACTACCCGGTCATAGATATATACCAGCCCGTTGCCCAGAGATAACCTGAAGCCGCCGACGCTTTTCTCTTTGGTCGACCATATCTCCTTGCAGGTATAGCTGCCGTCTTTGTTTCTGATGGCATCCACTCGGGTCAGCCCCGGTTCGACGCAACGGGAGAAGGGGAAGGTATGGGGCCCCCAGTTATTCTCCACGATGGCTGAGAACACGCCGGTGCCTTTACCGCTGGCATCTGCGTGCTCAAATCCGATGGCTGTCAGGTCTGTGGCGCTCTTGCCTTCGGCAAATAGCGGCACGCTGCCCACGATAGCACCATCGGAACGCTTGATAAACAGCAGATTTATCCGCGGCTCCCCGTTGTCGGCAATGATAATCATGCCGTCCTTAGGCGTTCCCGCCAGGGTTACCGAAGTACCCGAGCCGACGCTGATGAGACCAGCCTTTCGCTCGGTAGCTTTGGAGTAGCCCGTGCGCCAATCTATGACAGGCTTGCCGATGTTATCGTGGCTGAAACGGTACATAGCCTGGTCGGAGATAATGAAGATGCCTTCCTCTCCGACAGCGAAGGCGTTCTCCACTAGCTCGCCCTTCAGCCGCATACTCTGCACTGTACCGGTGTCCATATGTAGTGTGCCTATCACCCCCTGCACGCTGGCAAACCAGTAATATTTGCTGTTCCAATCGGGGAAAATGAACGCGGGGCTATCGTCTGTTTTAGGCACCATATACTTGGAGAGGTCGTATTCGTGCACCAGCTCGAACTTCTTGCTCTTGACCATATCCGGAGCTTGCACGACCTGAACGGTATTTTTGGTCGTGGGAACGACGGCGCGGTCGAGGTGGTCAAGATAAAAATACATACCTGCGCCGAGATACTCCCAGGGTCTGACGCCCCTGAAGAAAAAGCTCCAGTGCCTGGGGGGCAGGTCGTATAGTGCCAGTATCTCCAGAGTATCGGGGTTCATTAGCTCCAGCCTCAATTTCATGCCGTTGCCGTAGACCCCGACCAGACGCCTCCTGCTGTCGAAGGTAACAGTGCCGTAGCCACCGAAGCCCTCAGTCCTCGAAACAATCTCCGAGTTCACGCCCATCGGGCCGGGTGCTTCGTAGGTGTCACTGACGTAAGCATCGCAGTGCATGTTATTGCCGGGATTGGGCGCCATAAAGGGGTGCTGTGGGACTTTGACATGAGGTATCGGTTTGGAGAATTCCCTGGGGTGGAATCGAACTAGCTTGTCGCGCTGCGGCACCGTAAAGTGAAGCGGGCAGTTGGGGATGGGCTTTATCTTGCCGGGGCGCAGCTTGGTTATTATGAAGATACAAGCGGCACTTAACACCAGAGAAGCCAGGGCTGCATAGGACAGGACTTTTTTCTTCATTGATGCCTCCCCCTCTTAAATAGATGCCAGAAACGAATCCATAACATCCAAGGTCTTCTTTGCCACAACCATGTCGAATATCTTATCCTTTACCTCCCGGGGCAGCAACTCTATAGACTTTGTGGTTGCCGAGTCGAACTTAGCCATGGGGTACTTTTTCAGTATGGCGTCCCTCTGCTTGTCGTTTGTGGGCACAGCCAGCTTCTTCAAGCCGGCGAACGCCTCCTCTGCCATGTCAGCAAGCCCGGCTCGTTGCAGTTTGCTCAGCCGCTCTTCGTTAATCCAGATGTTTATCGGATAAATCTCTGCCATGTTATACCTCCATCGCCGGAACAGTGATAACGGGATTTCTCTTAGCCAGGTATTCGCTGGTTACGAAGGGAGAGCCGAAGCCGTACTTCTCGCCCGATTCCATGACCAGGTCGAAGACCTCGGGACGGAAAATCAGCCGCGGTGGCTTGACGCCATCCTGGATGATGCTTCTGATGAGCGTGCCGCTGAACGCCTGGCTCTCTTTGTCGTGCCCGCAGAGCCCGGAGTAGGTTACTTCGCCGCAGACGGGGCAGTACCACCACTCCAGCGTGAGCACCGAGCCTATGCCAAGGTCGGGCACCTGCGAAAATATCTCGTGGGCGGCGTAGGGTGAGTAATATGTCCCCACTCCGGCGTGGTCTCTGCCGAACATGTGATGGGTGCAGCCGAGGTTCTTCCTCACGATGGCATGGAAGATAGCCTCCTTGGGACCGGCGTAGCGCATATCCCACAGCAGAATTGAGGTGAGATGGGTGCCTTTTCTGAAGTAGCCGGTCTGCCCCAGGGCGTCATGAGTTAATACGATTGCCTCGTCGATATAATCGCCAGCCCTCTTCTCTCCCACCACGCAACTGACCAGCACCGCATCGGCGCTGGATGCGAACCAGGCGCCCTTCATCAGCCACTCATGTCCGGTGTGGGGGACGTTCCGGGTCTGGTGAGCGACCATTTTCTTCCAGCCCAGTTCCGCCGCCTTCTGCCGCAGCACCTTGGGGGGATACCAGTATTTGTCGAAGGGCGGATTTATCTTGGGCGGGTTTATCAGCGTTATCTTGCCGCCAAGGAACCTGTCCTTGCAGGCATAGGTTATCTTAACGCCGGGGTGCTTCTCCTCTGTGGTACCGTAGACCTTCTGCGCCATCAGAGTCTTGTCATAGGAGAAAATCTCCTCGAGTTCCATTGTGGCGAAAGGCTGGTTCTGGTATGTGAGAAGCAGGGTATCGCCTTCTTTCAATCCCTTAGCTTTAATCTCGCTCTCGGAGATATCGAAGGTTATAGGGATGCTCCAGATGTAGCCGCTGGTGAGGCGCATATCCTTGCATACCGAGTCCACTTCCTTGTGACCCATGAAGCCTTCGACCGGCGAGAAGAAGCCGTAGGCGATGCTCATAATCTCGGTTGCCCTGGAACCGTCGATGGGCAGCTTGATTTTCGCCTTCTTTGCCTTCTCCCGACCCTTTGCCGGCTCCAGCACCCTGTCCACAAGCTTGCCTCCGTGCGGCGACAGGGCATTGTTTACTTCCGTCATGTGACCTCCTTATTCAGTCCTCAATTCACTATGAAGATTGGTTATAATCCTTTTCAACTCCCTGAATTCCCCTTCTTCCCAGGAAGGATTGGGGGAAAGGGCGAAAGCAATTCGCCCCTACGGTTGGGAGACACCCCGTTTACTAAATATCATGGCTTCTTATGTTTCGGGGCAGGCGTAATGATATTGTGTTTTTCCAGACAGAGGACGATCTGGTTGGCGCATTCCTCCAGATTGTATTTATCGGTCTCCACGATTATCTCCGCAGCTTTAGGCTCTTCGTAAGGGGCGCTCACGCCGGTGAACTCTTTGAGCTCGCCCTTGCGGGCTTTGCCCCATAGCCCTTTGGGGTCGCGCTTCTCGCATTCCTCAACCGAGCATTTGCAGAAGATCTCAAAGAACCTTCCTTGTTCGTTCAAAGACCTCGCCTGGTCGCGGTCCGCCTGATATGGTGAGATGAAGGCGGTGAGCACGAGAACGCCGGCATCGGCAAACAGCTTGGCAACCTCTCCGAGGCGGCGGATGTTCTCCTTTCTATCTTCGGGGGAGAATCCCAGGTTCTTGTTGAGCCCGTGCCGGATGTTATCGCCGTCCAGCACATAGGTATTGCAGCTCCTGTCGAAAAGGATTCGTTCCACCTCGTGTGCCAGGGTGGACTTGCCCGAGCTGGGCAGGCCGGTGAACCAGAGCACTGCGCCTTTGTATTTATTCCTCTGCTCTCGTTCCGCCCGTGTGACCAGCGGCTTATGCCAGGTGATGTTGGTGGCTTTCTGTTCTGTCATCTCGCCTCCTTTATTTACATAATGTATGTTTTCACCAGAGTGTATGTGCCCAGTATCAGAGTCGCTACGCCGATGACTAACTTCAGCTTTTGGGAGCTTATCCTTCTCACAGTGAGTGCAGCGGGCAGTGCTGCGATGACTGAACCTATGCTCACGGCTGCTGCTATCTCCCAGGAGAAGTATCCATCGGCTACCAGATAGCCAATTAAGCCTACTGCGCAGACCAGAACCTCGGCGACCGTAGTGCTGCCTACCGAGTTCCGTGCCTCTCTGCCGCTGATTAGCTGACCGCCTGTCACCAGCGGGCCGTAGCCGCCGCCGCTTATACCTTTATTGAAGGAGGCTACGAGACCGACGCCGACAAGGCTGCGCCAGGAGAAGGGGGCTATGCGGCTTCTGCGTATCAGGATCAATATGCCTACCGCCAGAACTATGGCTCCGATGTAGGTTTGAAGCGCTGTCTCGGAGATATTTATGGCGGTACAGACGCCAACCAGTGCTCCTATAATGCCGCAGACGGCGAGAATGAAGATGACCTTGGAATCGGTTGATTTGGGCAGATAGATGAGGCGACGCATTCTACCCTGTATGAACTGTTTTATTAATTGCTCGTCCCGCTTGAAATCCAGGCTTATATTCCCCAGCCGGTGATGCGCCAGACCGGCGGCTATGCCCCCGACAAGCTGACCGAGCAGCACGGCGGGGACTACTTCCAGAGGCGCGAAGCCGATGATTATTAGAATCGGGGTCAGTGTAGTCCCGTAGCCCATGCCGATGGAGGCATCGGCATACTGACAGAAAAGGGCTGCCGCGCAAATGGCTGCGAATAAAGCTGGCGCTATCTCCATAATCCGACTACAAATAAAGGAATCTCACTTACCGCCGCTTGGCTCAAGTCGCTTGTAGCCGAGCTTCTCAACGGCAAAGCTCCAGTTCTTGTTCACGTTCTGTATCAGGCTGTCCTCCAGCTTTTTATATACATTCTTCTGATAGCCCTTAATGGAATCCAGGTAAGCCTTGAATGCAGGCTCGGCATCGGCGAACCCGGACAGACCTAAAGTCTCATATATATTTCGCAGTTGCACCAGCGGCTCCCTGTCCAGCTCCTCGTATTTAATCTCTACCAGATTGCCCTTGGGGATAAGCGATTTGTCGGCAAAGAATTTCTGCATGAGCCGGGTATAGAACTGCAGAACCCAGGTTTCGAGCTCTTTTAAGTCGATTTCCTGCACTTGAGCCCGCGCCAGTACGGTCTTGTAAAGATGCTGGGTAGAGCGAAACACATCGTAGGGGTTGCGGTAGGTGTGGATGAACTTGGCCTCAGGGAAGAGTTCGAGCAACGCTTTGATGCGTGCGCTGTCCGAGCAATTTTTGATCACCAGACGCTTGCCTCCGGCTTTGAAGGTAGCCTTGCGGAGCATTGTCATGTAATACTCTTTCCATTCCGTGCGTATTGACTCGGGCAGAGCATCGAAATTGGTTACGTACCTGTCGAAGTAGTATGAAGCGCGTCTGGGGAATGTGTACATATGGAGATAGGAGTAGGG
>VGNW01000026.1 GCA_016865955.1 Chloroflexota bacterium
GCGAATAGCAGGATATATCGACGGATTGCAGGAAATCCCTCTTCTTTGTTTCGTGAAAGGGTTTCAGTCCCTCCGAATAGTTGGCGAATGCAATAGAATGAACTATGCCGTTAAGCCTGGGATATTTCCTGGAGATTTCCTCAGCCAGTCGCTTTATCTCCTGCTCCTGCTCGACATCGCAAATATAGATGTCCGCACCGGGGATAATGCGGGCGACGCTTTCCTTTATCTCCCTGGATTGAACGACATAGACCACCTTCGCCTGTGCCTCGGTGAGGACCTGGCTAACCGCAAAAGCGACGCTCTTCTTATTAGCTACACCGAAGATAAGGAATGTTTTATCGGAGATGTTTAAAAAGTCCATATCCGTTCCCTCGTTTCCTCAAACTTCAGATTTGACAAGGGTAACTGCAAATTCAACGGTTACTGCTGTTTTTCCAGCAACCGAGGCTTTGCCTTTCATGAAGAACGCGTTGCCCACTCTTTCCACCAGCTCCGCTTCCATTTCCAGTGTATCTCCCGGTTTGACCATATTCTTGAATTTGGCGTTGCTGATTCGGGTAAGCACAGGTGTTCCATCCCCGGAATAACCGATAATTTTGGAGAGCAGGATTGCTCCCGTTTGAAAAATAGACTCACAAATAAGGACGCCGGGCATAATAGGATTTCCGGGGTAATGCCCTCTGAAAAACGGCTCTTCAGGCTTTATCTCTTTTATTGCTTTGATGCTCTTCTCTGTCAACTCGAGTATATTGTCGACAAAGAGAAAGGGAGGACGATGGGGTATCGCTTTCATAACTTCTTCCATTTATAAACCTCCGGTCACCTCGAGGATGGAACCGTTCACATAAGAAGCTTCTTTAGAGGCTAAAAATGTGACGCAGGCAGCAACCTCCTCGGGCTTCCCGAACCTCTTTAAAGGGACCTGAGCAATATATGAATCGCGTAATTCTTTGGGAAGGTCTTGAATCAACTCTGTTTCTATGAACCCCGGGGAGACACAGTTCACCGTGATTCCCCGGCGAGCAACCTCCTTGGACAAGGACTTGGTCAACGCAACCAGTCCTGCCTTGGAAGCGGCATAGTTCGCCTGACCTTCAAAGCCATACTTGCCCGAAGGCGAGGTGATATTGATAATCCTCCCGTATCTCTTGCGCATCATAATCATGACCGCAAACTTGCACATGTAAAAGACTCCGCTCAGATTGACATCCAGCACATCACGCCACTCGGATTCTTTCATCATGGCGAGAACAGCGTCCTTACGAACGCCGGCATTATTAACAAGAATCTCGAAGCTGCCATATTTTGTCTCTACATATTCGAAGAATTTTTCTACGTCGCCGTATTGGGAAACGGTGAATTTTTGTATATCGAAACTGCCGGAAAAGCTGGAGTTATCCTGCCTGAATTGTTCCTTGGCTGCCTCGTTGGAGGAGTAGGTGACGAGGACTCGGGCTCCTGCTTTGAGGAAGCTTTCCGCAATACTTTTACCTATCCCTCTTGTGCCACCGGTTACGATAGCAGTCTGTCCCTTAAAATCATACATCTGCTGCTTCTCCCAATACGAAATCAGGGCGTCAAATATTTGTCAACATTGTTCGATGTTATCACTCCATAGTTAGCTGCGCCCAGCCAGCCTGACATAATAATGCCCACCGAGCCGGTATGAAAAAGCCCGCGTATCTCTTCGGGAAGCCCCATGCTTATCTTCAAGCCCTCGAACTTGGTACCGAAAGAGGCTCCGCATTCATGAAGGGTGTACCTTTGAAAAGTTTTAGGGGTAGCGGCTTCTACATAATCGATTTTATCCCGGACACCGGGAATGTATTTCTCCAAAGCAGCCATGGTAGATTCAATTAGTTCCTTTTTAGAGTCGTGGTATTCTTGCTCGGACAGATTAGCCCAGTCTTCGTAGTTGGCATTGGTGGAGGCAACGATGGAGTACATATCTGATTCCGGTCGCGTTTCAGGGTAATAAATGGAGAAGGTTCGGCTGGTTATGTTTTTGCTGCGAAGTTTCACTGAATCAAACTTCTCTGCCACCGAGGTAAAAAGCAAATCCCCTATGTAATCGATTCTCTCTCCTTTTTTAATACCGATATAGACCTGGCAACTGCTATTGTTCAGCCGTATCGCCTTTGCTTTTTCGACAAAGCTCTCAGAGAAATATTTTGCACCGACAAGTTTAAATATTGTTGATAGCAAATTGCCGTTGGAGACCACAGCCTTGCACTTGATGGCTTTGCCATTTGTCACCACTCCGGCAACTCTGCCATTCTCAACGATGACCTTTTCCACGAGGCATCTGGTTCTGACATCGGCGCCATTTTTCAGAAGCTCGGCTTGCATCGCCCCGATGAATTTATCCGTGCCGCCTCGTACAGTGTATACACCTTTGCTCATAAAATTGGAAAATACTATACCGTAGGTTATCGCCGGCTCATCCAGAGTCGAGCCATTGGCATAGGCGATAGGCTCCATAAGCATACGTACTACATCGTCGCGACCGGGGAAGTATTTCTCAAAAAGCTCCCTGACCGTCATTGTCTGGTCATCGTAGAAATTCATATCCCTGGCGACGTTGAAGAAGTTCTCGATATTATCTCGAGGTATTTTGAACCGTTCCTGTAGAATGCGTGTGAAATCATCTCTATCAAATGTAGTTGTAAAGGAGAATTGAGGATTATCGAATCTGATTCCCTTTAGTTGAACAATCATGTTGGCGATTTCAGGCGTCCAGTATTTTCTACATGTCTTAATCATGCCCACCGGGAATCCATGCAGAGAGACATCGAAAATATGACCGCCCTTTCTCTTGAACCAGGCTGCCAATCCGCCCAGTTGGTGATGCTGTTCCAGAAGTAGTACGGAGCGGTTGTTTCTAGCCAGCATATTGGCACAGGTGAGCCCAGCCAATCCACTGCCAATGACAACTATATCGTATTCTGGCTTTGTACCTTCCAACCAATCTCGGGACATCGGTTTCCTCTTTCATCCCTTCTGTAAAATATGCAGGTTTGCCATGGAAATACCGCTGAGCATAGCCCCCACAATCCCCAGAAATCCCTGGTCGGTGCCGCAAATGAACAGGTTGTCTAAATGAGTTCGCCCTGTCTTGCTTTTATCCGGCGTACCATAGACTGCGCCGTTAAGATGCCCTGTGAATCTGTAAATCGTTTTGGGAGTGAACATATCGGAATAAACGATGGCATCACGAAAATCTGGCACAAATTTTACTACCTCTTTCAGCGTTGTTTCAAGCCAGGAAGTTTTTTGGGCTTGATACTCTTCTTTACTTAAACTATTCCACAGGTCGAAATTAGCCATGTTGGTCACTCTAATCATGGCTTCAGGCAAGGGGTTTTCGAATTGAAAGTTGTTAGGGCAGCATATGACGCCGCTGGAGACGTCCACCAAACTTTGTGGTCTTCTGTAATTAAATCTGTCTGAGGTGCTGAAAAAAGTGATTGTAGTATCATATCCCATTTCAGCAAGTTCCTTATTCAAGACCATGATAAACTCCACAAACGAAAGCTGCCCTCTTTTAACGGGGAATCTTGCCGGGTCATAATCCGAAAGAAGCATCATAGTCTCAATAAAACCGGCCGACGATATTATATTTTGAGCCGTCAACACCTCACCGCTATCGAGCAGCACTGCTTGGGCTTTTCCGTCGGCTACCTGGATCGTCTTCACCCCACATTTTAACCTCAATTCACCGCCGTGATCAGTGAATTGCTTCACGAGCACATCGATGATTTGACGAACGCCGGCGTGGGGTCTGGCAAATCCTTCGCGGAAGATGCTGTTGAACATAATGGCAAACTGTCCGAATTCCATGTCATGTTCCTGGGCGTTTCCATAGAACATCAGCGGACAAAAGAGCATATCAGTCAATAACGGGTCTGATACTATCGAGCTTACCACTTCACGAGCGGAGATTTGCTTGGCATTCAATGCCAGTGCATCGTACTCGGCAATAACCTTGAGCAGCTTTTGGAAATTGTCGGCCTGAGCGGGGAACTTCTCGTTTACTTCCTGAACGAAAAAGTCGGGATTATTATTGAATCTCAAAGTTTTCTCCGGGAAGCTGATTACCGACATTCGCTGCTGGCATAGGGCGAAATCTTCAAATTTCAGCTTGAGCTGTCGCAGTAGCTTCGGCAGAGGCGTCGATTTAACACCCTTGGGGACATAGTTGGTCATGGCATGGAGACCGACATCGAATTTGTGTCCGTCCCGGCTGTAAAATGAATTCAACCCGCCGACACGATAGTGTTTTTCCAGAATACAGACTTTCCTGCCGTAGTAAGCCAATCTTATGCCGGCAGCAAGACCGGACATCCCGGCACCTATAATGAGGACATCATAGTTCATACAAATGCTCTTAAGATAGATTCTCCCCGTGCGAGACCGGGGAGAAATCGAGGTGAACTTCCACTCCTCACTTCGAGGAGATAAAATACCATATTCTGATTTAGTAGATTTTGATTATTACATATTTTTCATCAATGGCTCCAGATAAGCCACGGAGCCATTCAAAGTGGACAATTTCATATAATCTTCTTCAGGTACCTTAATACCGTAGCGTTTTCGCAGCTCCATTAAAATATCCAGAAAATCCATGGAATCCATATCGATTTGTTCGCGTATTCGCACGTCGCCTTTGAGATTACTGAGGTCTTCGTCCGGCACGATTTCATGGATGACCTCCAAAATCATTGCCCTGATCTCATCTGCCTTCATATATTCTCCCCCTGAGTATCGAATTGAATAAGGGTATCCATGCTATCCGGTGTATCTTTTTACTATTAGAACGGAGTTTATGCCCAGCATGCCGAAAGAAGTATTCAGGATATAGTCAACTTTGTCAACCTTCACCGGTTTGTTGAGCACAAGATTCTTGAGGGCACACTCGGGGTCCAGATTGTCAACATTGATAGTTGGATGAACCATATGGTCTTCGAAGGAAGGTAAATTCCCCACTAATTCTAAGGCGCCGGCTGCTCCCATAGTATGGCCGATATAGCTCTTGGTGTTGTTTATATACGCATTCGTAGTATCGCCGAAGACTTCTCTGATTGCCTTACATTCTACTTTATCACCCTCGCGAGTTGCCGTTGCATGTGTATTTATAATGTCAATTTCCCTGGGGGATATGCCTGCCTTCTTCAAAGCGAGATGCATACACTCAGCCTGCCTCTGGTTATTCGGCAGGATGAAATCAAATGCATCAGAATTGACGGCATAACCCACAATCTCGCCATATATTTTGGCATTCCTGGCGAGCGCGTCACTCAATCTCTCCAGAACACAAATGCAGCCGCCCTCGGAAACAACTATCCCGTTGCGGTCTCTGTCAAAAGGTCGGCACGCTTTCTCGGGGTCGGGATGGCTTGCTAGAGCGCCTTCATTCTTGAAAGAGGCGAAGACACCAAAAGTATGAGGGCTCTCGGAAACGCCCCCACCGAGAGCTAAGTCCACTTCCCCAAGGAGCAGCATCTGTAGACCTTGTATTATTCCTATGTTGCCTGCTGCACAAGCTGCTCCTAAGGTGTAGTGGGGACCGGTAATCCCCACATTCATAGTGACCTCACCCGCCGGATTGTTGGCTACGGTTCTGGGATTATGATGGTGTGACCATGTAGCAACATCGTAGTTATATTGCTTGATGTTATAGATTTCATTCTCAGTTTCGACGTTGCCGTGCTCCGTAATTCCGAGGTAAACGCCGACCCTCGATTTGTCGATAGAAGCGAAGTCTAATCGGGAATCCAGTATTGCTTCATGGGCGCAATATATTGCAATCGATCCTGCTCGCGTTCCTCGACGTAACTCTTTTTTCTTCTGGTACTTCAGGGGGTCAAAACGACAAATACCGGCGATTACTTCACCCATGTAGTGAGTTTCGATTTTACTCACACCGGATTTGCCCGCGAGCAAATTCTGGCGGAATTCTAAGAGGTTGTTTCCATTGGGGGAGGCTAGGCCAATGCCGGTTATTACTATTCGAGTGCTATTCTTCATCTTGCCAGTTATATAACTCTGTGATATCTCCTCGCGTTACCACTGCAGTCCTACCATAATACAAGCCAAACCGCTGCCTGCTGCCATCATGACAACCTTATCACCCGCCTTAACACGGCCTTGCTCAACCCCTATTGAGAACGAGATAGGAAGAGAACATGAACCTATGTTTCCGAGATATTCAACAGTGGAGAAACCCTTCGATTCATCAAGAGTCAGGGTGCGGAATAACATTTCCTGATGCACCACGCTTACCTGGTGGTTAAAAATCCTGTCTATATCCCCATTCTTCCACCCTGTTTCTTTCTGAAACGCTTTCCATGTATCGGATGCCAATCCCAGTCCATTCTTAAGTATCCCTTCGAAGTCAGCATGCATATTAGGATAGCACTCATCATCGTAGAAGCAAGTGTCATGGTCGACACGGCAAAGGCCGTTGTGCTGGGAAGCGGTTCTTACCACGCCACCCTGAAGTCTATGACCTGATTTGGATAGAGATTCATGAGTTAGCACCGCTGCGACCGACCCGGAACCCAGCGTTAGAGATGCGAACCCCTGTTTGAGTTTAGCCCTGTTAACGTTGGGATCCTTCAGGAGCGCGTCTATTGTAGCTTCAGTAAGCCTCTTGCTGCTCTCGCTGCCCACAACAATCCCTGCCTTTATTTGACCCAATTCAATCATGTTCGCCAAGGTTACTATCCCGTTGATAAAACCTAAACAGGCGTTTGAAATATCAAAAATCATGGCTGTGGGAGGAAGTCCCAAAGAATCATGTACTACAAAAGCTGTCGCCGGCTCAAGGAAATCACGACTGACAGAAGTGTGGAGCAGGCACTCGATATGCTCCTTGCCAATTTCGGATTTGGAGATTGCCTTCTCCGCCGCTTTGGCACTGAACTTACTGGGGGGGACATTTTCGTCCCAGAAACGTCGCTCACGGATTCCGGTCATCATTTCGAGTCGTCCGAAAGAGCGATTCACTTTCTCATAAACAGGAGCCAATCTCTGCTCTAAACTAAGAGAGGTAGCAATAGTATCCGGCAACTCGTGTGCAATGGCCTCTATGCAAACTTTCTTGTACAACATTTCATTACATCCTGATGATAATTCGCTATCGTGACTGGAATGACTGGAATCGAAAACACGGAGCGATGTGGCTCCCGTTTATTCTGTAGCTCATCTAAAGCAGCTAACCTGCTGTCATCACAAAGCTACAGATGAACAATAGTATCAATCTCCTGGGGGATTATACTTGCCCTGTCGTAATAGTAAAGTCGGGATGTGGAACTTCACCTTAAGATTCGACCAGTTCTCAGCGGACTCAGGAGGGATTATCCTGTCAGGTATGTATTTACCCACCCCTGCGACGATGGCGGAGATTTTTCTCGAATTGGCTACGGTGTCAGGGACATACTCATCTGCCGCTGCAATAAGATTTGTTCTCGTTTTCGGAGATAGATGCTTTTCTAATCTTTCGATGATGCCATCGATGGTCTTGGGAGACGCACGCCTGTCCAAGGCGTTAAGGAGAAGCAGCAACAGTCTGTCAGGCACATACTTTTCAACAGCTTTTGCCTCAAGCGAGAGTACTTTTTCGGAGACCAGCTTGTTTTGCCGTTCCAGGAAGGGCTTTCTCTGCTTTGTCTGCATTTCTCTGCCTCCCGCGTTGATTTGATGTACAGAAAATGCTTACAATACTCCTTTATACTGTATAACTATTACATCTTTAAGAGACACTTGTCAAGAGTAAATTCGATAATTTATTTCACTTTTCCTACATTATTTAGTTTTAATTACAGCATATGAACCGACTGTCTAACCTTGATTAAGGTATCTTTCGTTATAAGATTTTGCCTGATGCATGAAAGCCTCAATTCTTGTTCTCTCGTTGGTTGGCTTCAGTCCCTCATAAATCATCGTGATCATTGGTATATTGTTGTGTCTCCTCCCTATCTTCTTGTATATGGCAGTTGCCAGAGTACCGTATAGACAATTCAGGACGATGAGATTAGCTATGCCGCTGCAACCTCTAGCCGCATACTTCTCAGCTTTGGACAAATTTACGGTAACCACTGGGTCTATAGCATCTGTAGCATAAGGAGACGCAGTCTCTATCCTCTCTGCTATCTTGGGAACGCTGCAATCCTCATATAGGTCATCCCCCAGCATACCCTCAATCTTATCTTTCCAGCGCATAAACCAAAATCTTCTAACATAGTAATAGAGAGCAGCAAGATATTCTCCCCTGGACAGGTGGATTCCGGGATAAGCCTCATTGAAATACACCAGATAATCCGTGGTGCTCGGGCCATACCTGACCTCGGCTCCCAGTGACTCAAGTTGTTTAATCAAATCATTGTTAGCCCAGGAGTTCATGCAGCTATAGAATTCGCCCACAATTCCTATAATCGGTTTGCTCTCTCTCTTAACCGGGATTGCGTCCATAGCCGCTATCGCTCTTTTCAGAGCCTCATAGAAATTGCCTTTAACGATTCCAGCGGATATTTCTTCTATCGCCTTTTCGTAAACCTGATCACTCTGCCCCTCGTTTATCTCGTGGGGACGGGTATGTAACAACTTCTTCAACAGGACATCGGTCGCCAGCCAGCCCTTCCAGATAGCCCTAGCCCAATTTACCCCGAACATGCGACTGGCATCGTCGTGGCGGATGGAGGTAATAGGGGCAATTACAGGAACATGGCTCAAGCCAAGCCTCTTGAGCACCAGTTTCTGCGACAAACCGTACTGACTCATTCTGCAGGAACCATCGAAGTTTAGCGTGACGAAAGCTGACCTGTCAGGGTCAAAATCCTTACACTGTACCCTCTTTACCAAATCTCCCGTAGTAACCAGATAGGGATGACATTCTCGGGATGAGGCATATTTCCTGCCCAACTCCTCCGATTGATCATCCGGCATGGGCAGTACTCTGGCATCTACACCCACAGATTGAAAGGCGGCAGCCCAGATATTAGAGTGTCCCGAGGCATTGTAGATATAGAGCGTTTTCTCCAGCTCTTTAATCTTCCTGGATGGCTTTAAGATGCTTATCAATCCTCGAGAACCGACCACGCTCAGGTCTTCCTGTTCTTTCGCGGCTTCCTTACCCTTCGGTCTGCCCAGAGTATCCAGGAATGCCTCGATTCTGGTTACCATTCCGGCATCACCGCTGTGTTCATCTACCTCAAGAACAAGATATGGGTCTTCTCCCATGCTATCTTCGAGATATTTGGCAAAAAAGGCATCCGGTCCACAGCCGTAGTTGGTAATCATGATGGGATTCAGATTCCTGCTAGCCCTCGACAACAGCGCTGACCTTAGCAGATTTTGCTCATTCTTCCAAACCAGGTTGGAATAGTGAGGAGGTAACTCGACAGTATCCAGAGGCAGCATGTCATAGGGGATAGAGATTATTCCGAGCTTTCGCAGTTTCTTGGAAATATTGAGGTTTAACCCAGTATCATGAACGTTGTAAGGCTTACCTATGACGATTATTGCCTGCTCATCTTCACGAAGGCCAGCCAGCACTTCCTGTCCCCTTTGCAGCCGCTTTCTTTCGAATTCCTCTTGTGCCCCGAGCGCAATAGAGATAGCCAAGTCAACTTCTTTTTTTGTTTTCCCCAATTCCCTGCCTATCTCTGCCATTTGCTTCTCAAGATTTCTTTGTTCCTTCGCCATGAATATTGTGGGGCTCTTAATTTTGACTTTTGTTTCAAAAGCAGCTTTGAGGATAAAAGGAATTGCCTGGATATAGGGACAATTGTAGCTTCTATTTACATCGTCTCTATCCTTCTCGAGGTCGATGACACAGGGCAGAAATATATAATCGATTCCCTTTTCTATTAGATTGACCATGTGCCCATAGGCTACTTTTACCGGATAACATGTCTCGGCGAGGATCTCCTGTAGACCTCGATGAATAAGCCTGCTATTGGTTTTGTCGGAGAGCACCACCCTGATTCCCAGTTGTTTAAAGAACGCAGCCCAGAGCGGGAATTGTTCAAAAAACATTAGAATCCGTGGAATACCGATTACTGGTGAACCGGGAGTAAACTCATCCTCCTTGTAATAACTGAAAAACAAGTCTTCCCATTCTTTGAAAAGGTCGGGTAAATCTTTATGCTCGGTATCTCCCCGCTTCAGTTCATATCTGTCGCAGATGCCGCCATAGAAGGATTCCTGTTTTCCCCCTATTAGTACTCTCTTTACATCACAATGGTTGGGGCAATGCTGACACTCAAAGGTTTTCACCTGATATGTTCTAAGCCTGAGGTCGAAGCCCACGAAATTACTTCTTCCCGGACTCGCCTTTTTTCTCTCCCTGGCAATCAAAGCAGCGCCGATGGCGCCGGTCACGTTATGTTGCTCTGGGACGGTGATTTGCTTACCCAGGATGTTTGCGAAGGCAGCAGCTACACTTTTGTTTGATGCCACGCCGCCCTGGAAGTATATCCTGTTACCTATCTTTTTGTTTCCAACTACCTTCTCTATGTAATTGTTAGCTACCGAATAAGAAAGCCCTGCGACGAGGTCTATCTTGGGCAAACCTACTTGCTGATGATGTATCAGGTCGGATTCCATAAACACGGTGCACCGTGTGCCCAAATCTGCAGGGTTTTTCGAGTCAAAAGCGAGTCCACTGAATTCCTCAATCTTTATGCCTAATCGGGCTGCCTGCTCCTGCAGGAAAGAGCCTGTCCCTGCGGCACAAACCTTGTTCATCTCGAAATCTACCACCGACCCTGTTTTCAGGCGTATGTATTTTGAATCCTGTCCTCCGATTTCAAATATGGTATCCACGGTGTTGTCGATTTCGAGCGTTGCCTTTGACTGCGCCGTAATTTCATTGATGACCACATCGGCCCCCACAAAGTCGCCCACAAAGTAACGGCCGCTGCCGGTCACTCCTACAGCCTGAACTTCCACAAGTTCCTCGATACCTTTAGATATATCCAATAGACCTTTTTTCACTGACTCTATAGGCTCGCCCTCAGTCATCAGATATCTTTTACGCAATAATCGCTTATTCTCATCGAGGATAACTACGTTGGTGCTTGCCGCGCCGACATCGATTCCCAGGTAAACCTTCTCTTTCTGGCCCTTCTTGAGTGGAATATCCTCAAGAGCAGGATTAAGGTTATCTCCAGTCCAGACCAGTTTTTTCAAAAAGCCCTGCTTCGATTCGTTGGCTGTTTTGACTATATACTGTCTTAAACTTTCTTTGGCTTTGCTGAGTTCGAGAGGGGTGCAGTTTTCTCTTTCCTTTGCCATGATTGCGGAGCCCAGAGCGCCCATAATTAGGAAATGCTCAGGTATAATAAGTTCACCAGGTTCAAGTCCCAGCAAATCTTCGAAGGCTCTAACTACGCCTTTATTGGCAGCTACACCACCCTGGAAAGCGATAGGCTTCTTGAATTTTCTGCCTTTGCCCAGGTTGCTTATATAGTTTCTCGCCAGAGCATAGCAGAGTCCAGCCACTATATCTTCTTTTTGTGCCCCCTCCTGCTGGAGATGGACCATATCGGACTTGGCAAAAACGCTGCATCTGCCGGCAATAGTCGCCGGCTTCTTAGATTTCAGAGACAGCTCGCCGAATTCATTTTCAATGGAAATGCCAAGGCGATATGCCTGTTGATCGAGGAAGGAACCGGTTCCCGCTGCGCATATCTCGTTTAGAGCATGGTCAACGATGATTGACCTTCCTTTTCTTTCGTCCGGCTCTAAGAAAATCAGCTTCGAGTCCTGCCCTCCCATCTCGATGACTGTCCTGACCTCGGGATGGAAATACGATACAGCCCTCGCTTGTGTAACAATCTCGTTTTCCTTATCTACACCCAAGATATCAGAGACCAGGTCACGCCCGCTCCCGGTAGCTAATACGCCGTTTATCTTAGGGAACTGGCTTGCCAGGTTGTTGAAAGCATCGAGCAATACAGGAACAGGCTGCCCCTTGGTACGTTCGTATACACTGGCAAGCAATCTTACTTGTTCGTCGATTATGGCTATGTTAAGGCTGACAGAGCCGATGTCTATCCCCATATATATCTTGCCAGGGGTTTTCATCTCCACTATCTCCAAAATCTAATTAAATCGACCTTCAGGAAAATCCAGTGCTTTTGTGGCAATGGCGGTGAATTTACCTGTGCCCAATATGTAAGTATATATTCTATTAGTTTTTTTGTTATATCTCAAGTTTTATGTCAGTGGGGATGAGACTAGCATTGCGACTGTCTTCTACAGGATGAAGATTAGTCTATCGTTAAGTTTAAGTATACCCGCGGTAGTGCAACGAAAGCCGGACTAGTTGAGGGTGGTCAGGAGTAGCACCTCGGTTTTCCTTGACACAGACTCACGGGTCGGGTAAGATTTGCTCTGGACTCTGAAGCCAAGGAACCTCTATGCCCTATAAGTCGCTGACTTACGACAAAAAAGAGCACATCGTCCGGCTCACCCTCAACCGACCTCGCACAGGCAATACCTTGAACCTGGAACTGGCAAACGAGCTTGTCGATGCCTGCCGCGCTGTCAATCAGGATGACGAGGTAAGGGCGGTTATCCTCACCGGCGCAGGCGAATCTTTCTGCACCGGCTTCGACCTCGCCGAGCTTCGTCAAGGGGTAAATCCGGCAAGCCTGAGTTCGAACGCAATCGCCGGTATAAATTGTCCTATCATCACTGCTGTTAACGGCGATGCTCTCGGTGCCGGTCTGGAGCTGGTGCTGAGCTGCGATATCAGGATTTGCTCCGATAACGCCCGTTTCGGTTTTCCCGAGACATCTTGCGGCCTGATTCCCGGCGGCGGAGGGACGCAGCGTTTGCCCCGTATCGTGGGCAAAGGGAAGGCGACTGAGATGATACTCACTGCTGAACTTGTTGATGCCGCCGAAGCATACCGCGTCGGGCTGGTATCGAAAGTAGTGCCTGCGCAGAAGCTGCATGATGATGCTGAAGAAATAGCGAGGAAGCTTATCGCAAAAGCTCCTATCGCAGTGAGATACGCCAAGGAGGCCGTGAACAAGGGCATGGACCTGACCCTGGGGCAGGGGCTGCGACTAGAGGCTGACCTCTCCTTCCTGCTTCAGACCACCAAGGACAGGGCGGAGGGCATCAGGGCTTTTATCGAGAAGAGGAAGGCAACCTTCAAGGGGGAGTAGAGCGACTCAGCATATGAGTACTTTCGAGACCATAATCTACGAAAAGAAGGACGGCATCGCCTATATCACATTGAACCGCCCCCAGGCGTTGAATGCAGTTAACATAAAGATGCGGGACGAGCTATACGAGGTGCTGACTGCACTCGACGACGACCCTGAGGTGAAGGTGGGCATCATCAAGGGGGCGGGTGAAAGAGGCTTTTCGGCGGGGGCTGACATCACGGAGTTCGGCACGACTCCTTCGCAGAACATCGCGCGTCAGATAAGGTGGGAGCGAGATTTGTGGGGTCAGTTCTTAGGTGTCTCCAAGCCCCTCATCGCTGCGATACACGGCTTCGCACTGGGCGCTGGCGTGGAGATGTCGATGTGCTGCGATATAAGGATAGCCTCTGAGGACGCCAGATTCGGATTGCCCGAGGTTGGAATCGGCATGGTGCCCACAGCCGGAGGCAGCCAGACTATGCCCAGGCTGGTATTGCCGGGCATGTGTGCGGCGGCTATACTGACGGGCGAGATAATCAACGCTGCCGAGGCTCTGCGAATCGGATTAATACATAGAGTTGTGCCCAGAGATAATCTGCTGCCTGCCTCCGAGAGCTTGGCAAGGGTGATAATGTCCCGCAGTCAGACTGCCGTAAGGTACACCAAGCAGGCGATAAACCGCGGCCTCGACCTGTCTCTGGCGGAGGGGCTGGAGATGGAGAACAGGCTTTTCTCAATAGTGCTGCAGACCGATGATGCTAAAGATGGAATAAAGGCTTATCGACAAGGTAGTAAGCCGAAGTTTGCCAAATTCTAAACTCCCTATTTCAAATCCCAAATGAATTATCTGGAATTTTCAGATGTTGAGGATTGGGGGTAGGAATGACTCAGGAAAAAGGCGGCAAATCGCTGGACGAGCTTATCGAGGAGGTTGCCGACCTCATCGTTAACGCTAAAAAGGTTGTTGTGTTCACCGGCGCTGGCATCAGCACGGAGTCGGGCATACCCGATTTCAGAGGACCGGACGGTCTATGGACCAAGGTGGACCCCGAGGACTTCACCTATCAGAGGTTTGTCGGCGACCGTGAAGCCAGGAAGAGGCTGTGGCAGATGGGCAAGACCATAGGGTTTACCTGGCACGATATGAAGCCCAATGCCGCCCATAAAGCTGTGGCGAAGCTGGACAAACTGGGCAAGCTGGACTGTATCATCACGCAGAATGTGGACGGGCTGCATCAGAAGGCTGGTGTTGCCGATGACAAGGTTATTCAGCTTCACGGCAATATGCAGTGGGTGAAGTGCCTGGGCTGCGGGGAGCGCCATCGCTATGAGGAAGTACAGAGGTGGATCGATGCCGGTGTTGAAGTGCCCGATTGTGCCAAGTGCGGCGGCATATTAAAACCCGAGGGCGTTTTTTTCGGAGAGGCGATGCCGGTCTGGGAGACGATGGAGGCAGAGAAGCGCTCCAGGGCCTGCGACCTTTGCATTGTGATTGGCTCATCGCTTGTGGTCTATCCGGCGGCGCTCATGCCGTACTATGCGATGCAATCGGGGGCAAAGTTGGTTATAATAAACGACGGTCCTACCGAGTTGGACAGCGCTGCCGATGTCCGCATCAGCGACAGAGCGGGGATGGTGATGTCGAAGGTGCTCGAAAAGGTCAAGGCAAAGCTAGGCAAGAAGTAAGCATTCAGCTATCAGTTTACAACTCACTGAAGGCTGAAAACTGCAAGCTGATGGCTTTCTGAAATAATCAATTAATAATTCTAGAAGGAGAGTAGATGAATACTACGGACTTCCTCACCATAGCCAGTGCCATTGCACCGGACCGGCCGGCGGTAATCTTCGAGGGCAAGAAGCTCACCTATGGGCAGATTAACGAACGCTCGAACAGGCTTGCCCACGCCCTTGCCGGGTTCGGAGTGAAGAAGGGCGACATGGTGGCGATATTGCAGGTAAACTGCCCGCAGTATCTGGAGACCTACTTCGCAGTTGCCAAGCTCGGTGCAATCTTCAGCCCCTTGAATTTCAGGGCAAAAGCCGATGAATTGACCTATATGCTCAACTACTGCGAAGCCAAAGCCCTGTTTGCGGGAGAGCGCTATCTGGACATGGTCAACGGCATGCGCAAAGATATACCCAAGGTGCAGCAGATTATTAGCATAGACAAGAAAGCCGACCACATGCTCTACTATGAAGATGTATTAGCCAAATCGTCTCCCGATGATGTGGTCGCTGACATCGGAGATAACGATGTCACAATATTGATGTTCACAGCGGGCACTACGGGGCGACCCAAGGGCGTGCCCTTGACTCATAACAGCTTTGTGTCCTACATGCTGACCAATGTGACCCCCGTTGACCCCGAGATAGAGGAGGTCAATCTGCTCACCGTACCCCTGTATCATGTGGCGGGCACTCAGGCGGTGCTGGCCGCTACTTACGGTGGCAGGACGCTGGCGATGATGAGGCAGTTCGAGGTCAAGGACTGGATGAAGACGGTGCAGGAGACCAAAGCCAATCGCGCTATGCTGGTGCCCACCATGCTCAAGCGCGTTATCGACGACCCTGACTTTAATAAGTACAATCTTTCCAGCCTCAAGGTGATAACCTACGGCGCTGCCCCGATGCCGTTCGAGGTCATCAAGAAGGCTATAGACGTATTCCCCGGCGTGATGTTCATCAATGCCTTCGGTCAAACGGAGACTGCCTCTACCATAACTGCGCTCGGACCCGACGACCATGTCATTACGGGCACCGATGCAGAGAAGGCGAAGAAGCTGAAGAGGCTGCAATCATCCATCGGCAGACCCATGGACGATGTCGAGGTCAAGATAGTCGATGAGCACGGCAAAGAGGTGTCCCGGGGCGAGCCTGGCGAGATTGTCGCCCGGGGTCCCAGGGTGATGAGCGGGTACTGGAAAGATGCGGAGAAGACCGCCAAAGCTATCAGGCATGGCTGGCTGCATACCGGCGATATGGGGTATATGGACGACGAGGGCTATATCTATCTGGCGGGGCGCGGCGACGACATGATTATCCGAGGCGGTGAAAACATCTCGCCTGAAGAGGTGGAGAACATTTTGTACGCCCATCCCAAGATAGAGGAAGCTGCGGTCATCGGCATCCCCGACCCGGACTGGGGGCAGGAGCCCAAAGCCGTAGTAGTCGTGAAGAAGGGCCAGAACGCAACGCCGGAGGAGATTATCGAGTTCTGCCGTCAGAGGCTTTCCAGCTTCAAGAGACCCCGCTATGTGGCATTCGTCGATGAGCTGCCGCGCACCTCTACCGGCAAGGTGCTGAAGAGGGTGCTGCGCGAGCATCACGGCAAAGCGGACAATAAGTAGCCCTGTCGAATCTGAGCTTGAGAACTTGTAAGGGAATCGGGAGGCTTTGCCTCCCGATTCCCTCTCTTTTTCCCGTCTGAACTGCTACAGCGCATCCGCATATTGCCGGATGTAGCTTCTGACCTCCGAGGCGGGCTGGTAGATGCCAAAGTGTCCCTCGCAGAGAATGTCCGCCTTGAGGTCGATAAGTTTTTGTAGGGACAGCTTCGCCAGCGCCGGGTCTGCGCCCCATTCGGGGTAATAGGGCCCGTGGATATCCTGCCCGAAGAGTACCCTCCTGCCCCCGATGTCCAGATAGGCTGCAATGCTCCCTGCGGTGTGCCCCGGAATGTGAATCACCTCGACTTTGTGTCTGCCGACTTGCAAGGTCTGCGTGGAGCCTTGAATCTTCAGGTCAACCCTGCAGGGCACATAGCGTACACCGTAAGCCTCGGCGGCGACCTCGCCGCCCTTCTCCAGAGCCTCGGCATCGAGTTCATGGGCAATTATCTCAACATTGAATTCTTTCTGGAACCGGTGCAGCGAGCCGATATGATCGATGTGAGCGTGGGTCACAAGAATACTGTTGAGCTTCTTCGGGTCTAAGCCGAGCTTCTCCATATTGGACACAAGGGTATCGAAGCTCTTGCCAGCCCCCGCATCGATGAGCATCATTATCTCACCGCCGTCGAGCAGATACACGGAGCAATCGAGGGGATGGGAAATATCTGCCCCACCTATCTGATACACATCTCTCCAGACTTTGAACGGTTTGGTCATAGAATAGCTCCTTTAGCTTTCAGCTATCTGAGGTTGTTCACGAATTCATGTACGGCGGTACAGTTCAGGGCATGATGCCTGCCTTCTATGTTCAACTCTCCCGCGCATGTGGA
>VGNW01000027.1 GCA_016865955.1 Chloroflexota bacterium
ATGTGCACCACTTCCTGCATAGCTGCGAAGTCTTCCTCGAAGGAGCGAAGGTCAACTATGAGCGAAATACGGTGCTCTACGAAGGACGCGAAACAAAGATAGCTTCATATCCGGTATCTGTAGATGTGGCTGCCCTGCGCAGGATAGCCCGCTCCCCCAGAGTGCAGGACTATGAGGAGAGGCTGCGACCCTATTTTGGCGAACAGACTATAGTGAGAGTGGACCGTGCCGAGCCGAGCAAGAACATAGCCCGCGGCTTGAAAGCGTTCGACGTACTGCTGGAACGCTATCCGCATCTGGTGAACAGAGTCAAGCTCATCTGCTTCGTGGTGCCCTCGCGCTCGGGAATAAAACAGTACGAAAGGTACACCCAGGAAATATTCGATGCTGTGAACGCAATCAATGCCAAGTACGGCAACGATGAGTCGCAGCCGGTCAAGCTCTACTTTGAGAACAACTACGCTCAGTCTCTGGCAGGTATGCGTCTCTACGATGTGCTACTGGTGAACCCCGTGATAGACGGCATGAACCTGGTGGCAAAAGAGGGTCCCATAGTAAACACCCAAAACGGAGTCCTCGTGCTATCCGAGTCCGCGGGGGCTTACGAGCAACTGAAGGACTACTCTATATCGGTAGCACCCGCAGACCTGGAGGGGACAACGCAAGCCCTGTACGATGCGCTGACCATGAGCATGCCGGAGCGGAAGAGAAGGGCGGAGGGGCTCAAGAGAACAATCGAAGCAGAAGACCTCACCATGTGGCTGTACCACCAGTTCCGCGACCTCAGAAACCACGCCTGCCAGCTACCTATGTTACTGGCTGTTTAGCAAGCAGCCTCACAACACAATCGGTTATTTGTACCTACTATATGTCTCGTCTGATATTCTGCCAACAAGTGTCTCACATCGCGGTGCAATTAACTGCTTCCCGGTGACTATTTCATGCTCGCTATTGTCTGGGAATACCTTCGAAAAAGCTTTACTCAGAATAGATGGATATCAGGCAGATTTAATCACTCTTGACAACCTTCCTGCCCAGCCTTAGAATATTCACGATTAGCTTACGGGAGATTGAGCATTGTGGCAGGCTATTGCGATTAGCATTATAGTACCAATCTTAGTTCTTTATGAATGCAACGTCACAGAACGCAGATGTACAAAAGCAAGCGGCACGAAACCACTACCAGATAATTGGGTCTACGGACATACATTTTTTGCCACCTCTGCTATTCTTGCAGTTTGTCTAGTCGGAGCACAATTAATTCTTCCAAGTTCAAAAGCGAATATTCCGTGGAATGAAACCATTGGTTATCTACTAAGCGCCTTGGGTGTAAGCGGTTCCATTGCAATGTATGCTGTAGTTACACAACTTAGAGAATCATTACTTTCAGGACAAGCTCTTATGTTGCGATGGCACAATAGAACATGGTTTGTAACATCTTACTGGCAGAAATTTACCACAAATACCTGTGGGATGCTATTTCTCTCATCTTATTTATTTGTCATATTATATTTAGTTGATCAAATAGTAGCTCAAATTGGAGGTTAACATGTACGATGTAGCCCCTGTGGTAATTGTTTGCGTACTAGGCACAGTGTTTTTCACAGCTGGAATGCCATTTTTACTGAGACCGATCGCGAGATGGTCGGAGCAGCGCACCGATGGTAATCGCAAAGGTAGAATTGGAACAATCGTTTGGGGTACTGAAAACAGTATGGGCCCTGCAATTGGGACAACTATTGTTACAAACAAGCGTTACAGGGAAGAACGGCACCTTATCGGATTTATAGACGATGATAAAAGGAAGGTGGGCAGAAAGGTAAAGGTAGAGTTTCCTCATTCCGCAGGTAAGTTTGGTGGCTGGTTTCCTGTTATAGGAATTCCTTCAAATATAAATAGGCTTGTTGAACAATTTCAAGTGGATGAAGTCATCGTCGGTATAGAAAATCCAGACCAAAATACATATGAGAGCGTTAAAGCTTTTTGTGAACGAACAAAAATCCTGTTCACAGATGCCCGCTATTCTTGCAAATGCGTACTACCTGAAGTGCCCGACGAACAAATAAAGAAATGAGACCACTTGCAAGGTATGGTTCAGTAATAGATTGTGCGTTATTAAATCAAATACTTTAAATATAGCAAAATTCGATTTCTACTAGCTTATATAAATACTAATAATATGATACAAATGCCTAAGATAACTAATAATGTTGTTTGCGATGAACAGTTATGTAATATAAAGACTCGTGTTCTTGAACTTGCTAGCTATTGGATTTGGGCAAAGCCTTAGCGAAGATATTCCCATAGCGTAATCACTGAACCTTAGACAATCACGTATACTGCTATACGACTACCTGTTTATATTAAGTATGTCAATGACGAAGCTAACTACATCTGCGCCCGGGGACGATACTGAATCGCCTCGGCGAGATGGCTGGCAGCGATGGTCTCGGCGCCAGCGAGGTCGGCGACGGTGCGGGACAGCTTCAAAATACGGTGGAAGGCGCGGGCGGAAAGGCATAGCTGTTTCATCGCAGCCTGGAGCAGATTCTGGGCAGAATGTTCCACCTGACAGAACTCGCGCACCTCCAGCGGCGTCATATCGGCATTGCATAATACCTTCGTGCCGTTAAACCTCTGCCTCTGAACGGAGCGTGCCTGCTCGACGCGCTGCCTCACTACCTCGGAGCGTTCTCCCAGCCTGTTGTCTGCCAGCTTTTCGTAGTCTATGCGCGGCACTTCGACAAATATGTCTATGCGGTCGAGCAAGGGTCCGCTGATCCTCTTCTGATAACGCAATACTATAGAAGTGGTACAAGTACACTCCTTTACAGGGTCTCCGTAGTAGCCGCAGGGACAGGGATTCATGGCTCCTACCAGCATAAAGTTCGCCGGGAAGGTAACGCTGCCCTGCGCGCGGCTGATGGTTACCACCTTGTCCTCCAGAGGCTGACGCAGCACCTCGAGGTCGGTCTGTCCGAACTCGGGAAGCTCATCGAGGAAGAGCACGCCGCGATGGCTCAGGCTTATCTCGCCCGGACGGGGCCATCTCCCGCCGCCGACGAGGCCGGCATGAGATATGGTATAGTGCGGCGACCTGAAGGGGCGCTGCCTGAGTAAAGGAGTGTCCTGAGGCAAAAGCCCGCTGACACTGTAAATCTTGGTTACCTCAAGCGCCTCTTCTATGCCCATTCTGGGCAATATCGTCGGCAGCGAGCGCGCCAGCAAAGTCTTGCCGCTGCCCGGAGGGCCGCTCATAACTACATTGTGACCTCCGGCAGCAGCCACCTCCAGCGCCCTTTTCACATGCTCCTGCCCCTTGATGAAGGAGAGGTCCAAAGCCTGCGACGGCTCGTCCGCCGCCTCGACTTCGCTTTCAGTAGAAACATAGCCCGATATGATGTCTTCGCCTCTCAGATGAGCTACGAGTTGGGATAGCGTAGAGACAGGAACAATGTTTACGCCCTTAATCAGCGATGCCTCTTTAGCATCGGCAGCGGGGACAAAAACCTCGAAAATCCCTTTCTCTCTAGCCAGGTCTACCATCGAGATAATGCCGTGAGTGTGACGCAAGCTGCCGTCAAGCGATAGCTCGCCCAGAAAGAGCATCTGAGAGGCATCTATCCTTATCTGCTCCGTGCTGAGGATAACGCCCACGGCGATAGGCAGATCATAAGCAGGTCCCGCCTTCTTCAGGTCGGCAGGAGCGAGGTTCACCGTTATGCGCCTCATGGGGAAAAAACAGCCCGAATTCCTCACAGCGGAGCGCACCCTCTCCCTGGCTTCCTGCACAGCAGTGTCGGGCAAGCCCACGATATTCATCGCAGGCAAGCCGCTCATAATATCGACCTCCACCTCAACCTCCTGAGCATCGAGACCGACCACCGCAGCAGTTTTGACTTTTGCCAGCATCTTTTCGACTACCCCTATTTTTGTCCCGCCAGATTATAGCAGGCAAAATATATTAACACAAATCTGCGAGCAGCGCTGGAGAATGTAACTCGCAGGGTTTCACTCAGCCGACAGGGATATTTTTGTGAAGTTTTACACAAAGTCGTACAAAGTCGTAAAAACATCTTGACACCCATTTTGGCGTGGGATAAACTATAGTTTGGCTGGTAATACCCGATACGATGTGGTTGTTAACACAAATAGTTAGAGTACAACTATAGCCGTGCCAGACTTGGCTATAGTTGTATTTTGTTAATTAAATCGCTCACAGCCAGACTCAGAAAGGAGAAAGGCACTTATGGAACTAAGCCGTAGAGATTTCTTGAAGGCAAGCGGTGCGGGGGTAGGCGGTATAGTAATCTGGCAAGCCCTGGGTTCGGGCAATAAGGCATCTGCCAAGACCATTCCTTTAAAAAAGGATATCATCGGGGAAACATCCACAATCTGCTGCTACTGTTCCGTCGGTTGCGGCGCAGTCGTTGCAGCGAGTGGAAACATGGTGCTCAACCTGGAGGGCGACCCGGACCATCCGGTTAACCAGGGTGCGCTCTGTCCCAAAGGGCAGGCTATGCTCCAGATTCACAATGTGAACGGGGCAATCAATCCTTACAGGTTGACTAAGCCGCTCTATAGAGCGCCGGGCGCCAGCGATTTCACTGAGATAAGCTGGAATGACGCCATCGAAAGGGTTGCGGCAAGGGTTAAGGCTACCAGAGACCGCACCCTCATAACGAAAGACAGCAATGGCAAGACAGTTAACCGCACCGAGGCGATAGGCTCGCTGGGCGGCGGTGAACTTGATAACGAGGAATGCTACCTGCTCACCAAGATGGACCGCGCCCTCGGTCTGGTATATATGGAGCATTGCGCACGCCTCTGACACAGCTCCACAGTTGCGGCTCTGGCAGAGTCGTTCGGCAGAGGGGCAATGACCAATCACTGGATCGATTTCAGGAATGCCGACCGCATCATGATTATCGGCTCCAATGCGGCGGAGAACCATCCTGTAGGATTCAAGTGGATTACAGAGGCGATGGCTCGCGGAGCCAAGCTTATCAGCGTCGACCCGCGCTTCACCAAGTCGTCCTCAAAAGCCCACATATATGCCCGCATACGAACCGGCACCGACATCGCCTTCATCGGGGGCATGATTTCCTGGGTAATACAGGATATGGAAAAGAACCCCGGCAATTACAATATGGACTATGTAAAGAACTACACCAACGCTGCTCTCATCGTCAACAGCGGCGCCAAGCTGCCCGGGGACATCGGTCAGAACGGCGTGTTCAGCGGGTTCAATCCGGAGAAGAAATCGTACGACAAAGCAACGTGGCAATATGGAGATACAACAACTCCGGCAACCGACCCGACGCTTCAGGACCCGAATTGCGTGTTCCAACTGCTCAAGAAACACTACTCTCGGTACACGCTAGAGACAGTAAGCAAGATAACAGGCTGCCCTAAAGATAAGCTGGAAGAGGTGTACAAGACATACGCTGAGTGCGGGGCAAAGGACAAGGCAGGCACTATCCTGTATGCCATGGGCACCACGCAGCACACGTACGGCACGCAGAACGTACGAGCCTACTCCATTCTGCAAAGCCTTCTGGGGAATATGGGCATTCCTGGCGGCGGCATCAATGCTCTGCGCGGCACTTCTAACGTGCAGGGTTCCACCGACCAGGCTCTGCTATGGCAGTACCTGCCGGGATACCTACCCGTACCTCTCGACAGCGATGCCGACTTTGCAGCATTCAAAAAGAGGGCACAGGGGGCTGCTGCAACACCGAAGGGACTCGCCTGGGATAAGAGCGTTTGGTGGACAGGCAATTACGACAAGTATATCGTCAGCCTGCTCAAAGCATGGTATGGAGATACCGCAACAGCTACCAATAATTTCTGCTTCGATTATCTGCCCAAGGCTAAAGCTGGCGTCAATTACTCCCACATAGCCATGATGGATGCTATCGGCAGAGGCACCATCGAGGGGCTGTGGGTCTGGGGGCAAAATCCCGCTGCGGGTGGTCCAAACTCCAACGGGGCACGCGAGGCACTGGGGAAACTTAAGTGGCTGGTAGTAGCCGACCTCTGGCTTAACGAAACAGCCGAGTTCTGGAAGAGACCGGGGGTAAATCCTGCCGACATCCAGACCGAGGTAATTATTCTCCCCGTAGCCGGCTCCTATGAGAAAGAGGGCAGCGTCTCCAATAGCGGCCGCTGGGTGCAGTGGCGCTACAAGGCAGTCGACCCTCCGGGCGAGGCGATGCCCGACCTTGAGGTAATGAACCTGGTGATGCTGAAGCTGAGAAAGCTTTATGAGACAGACACTGCCGCACCCAATCGCGAGGCTATCACCAAGTTGACCTGGGACTATGGCGAGGAAGTCCACTCGGATGATATAGCCAAAGAGATGAATGGCTATGACCTTGCTGCGAAGAAGCTGGCTACCAGCTTTATAGCCACGTTGAAGAACGACGGCACCACATCCTGCGGCAACTGGCTGCACTGCGCTCAATACCCCGAAGAGGGAAAGAACCTTGCCAAGAGACGCGACCCTGTCGATGTCTCGTTGAACAAGATAGGATTACACTCCAACTGGTCATGGTGCTGGCCGGTGAACCGGCGCATAATCTATAACCGGGCAGCGGTCAATTTCGACGGCAATCCCTGGGATGCCAAACGACCGCTGGTGCAATGGGATGCGGCGAACAAGAAATGGCTGGGCGATATCATAGACGGCGGCGGCGACCCCATAAATGTAGCTGCTGTCGGCGATAAGCGCGGCCCCTTCATCATGAAAAACGACGGCGTAGCGAATATGTGGGGCAGAGCCCTTGCTGACGGGCCACTGCCTGAGGTATATGAGCCCTGGGAAAGCCCGATAAGCAACCTGATGTCGGGGCAGCAGGTTAACCCCTGTGCTTACATCAGCACGTTCATGAATGAGCGGGGCACAGTGGATAAATACCCCTATGTGGCTACCACCTACCGCTGCACCGAGCACTGGCAGACAGGCATTATGACGAGAAATCTCCCCTGGCTGAATGAAATAGTGCCGAACATGTATGCCGAGATAGGCGAGGACCTTGCCAGTGAGCTGGGCATCCAGAAGGGTGACAAGGTAAAGATAAGCTCAGCGCGCGGTGAGATAGAGGCAGTTGCCGTAGTCACCAAACGCTTCCAGGCGATACAAGTTAATGGTAAGACAACACACCAGGTAGGTATTCTCTGGCACTGGGGCTACTCAGGTTTGTCCAAAGGCGACAGCGGCAACATCCTGACCCCCAACGTCGGCGATGCCAATACCACTATCCCGGAATCCAAAACATTCCTGTGCAACGTAGAGAAGGCATAGAGGGATAAGGAAGGAGAAAAATGGCAGAGAAATCAATCCTTTACGATGCCTCCAAGTGCACCGCATGCCGCGGCTGTCAGGTCGCCTGCAAGTCGTGGAATGAACGCGAAGCAGAGAAGACAACCGAACGGGGCACACTGGAGAACCCGCCGGACCTCTCGCCTCAGACCTGGCTCAAGATGGAGCTAAGAGAAGTGGGGAATAACGGAAATCTGCGCTGGCTGTTCACCAGACGGTCTTGCATGCACTGCAAGGATGCCGCCTGTGTGAAGGTTTGTCCCACAGGTGCGCTTTACTATCACCCTCTGGGTTTCGTCAGCTACGACAGAGGCAAGTGCAGCGGCTGCGGCTATTGCAAAGAGTTCTGCCCGTTCGATGTGCCCCGCCTGGATACCAATCGAGGCAGCGGACTGGGGAGAATGGACAAATGCACAGCCTGCACTACGTTCGGACTGGATCGAATCGACGAGGGATATTCGCCAGCCTGCGTTAAGACATGTCCCACCGGCGCGCTTACATATGGCTACCGGGAAACACTTCTGACGACGGGTCAAGCCCGAGTTCAAGAACTGATAGTGAAGGGCTACAAGAATGCTTACCTTTACGGCGACAAAGAGGTCGGCGGCACGCATGTCCTCTACGTGCTGGATGATTCGCCCTCAGTATATGGAATCGTGGAGAATCCCAAGGTCCCCGGCGCTGCTATAGCGTGGCAGGATGTGATAAAGCCCTTAGGCTATGTCGCCGTAGGGCTGGTGGGCATCGGACTGCTGTTGAACGTCATGGTAGCTCGGGCGAAGATGCTAAATGGAAAGGGGGAAAAGTAAATGCAGGAGATTGAGCGATATAGCGGGCGTGCTAGGGCTCAGCACTGGTGGATAGTTGTTTGTTCCATCCTGTTGGCTATAACAGGCATGTTCCTTTTCCTGTCATGGTTCGGTCCTGCATCCTGGTGGGGATACAGCAGGCTCGTCCACAGAATTGCGGCTGTAGGTTTCGTAGCCATACCGGTTATTTATGCGCTTATGAACCCCAAGAGCACTTTGGAATGGATAAAAGAGGCTTTCACCTGGGGCAAAGACGACCTGGGCTGGCTTAAGTCTGCTCCCACTTACTATTTCGGCCTCGACATAGTGCCCATGCCTCCTCAGGACAGGTCCAATACCGGACAGAAGCTGTGGATGCTGGTGGTTATCCTTACCAGCATTATCTTCGTAATTTCCGGCGCCCTGATGTGGTTCTTCAAGGGCATCGTAGGCCCCGGTGTTTTTCAGTGGGCTGTGTTTGCGCATGACGTTGCCTTTATCACTGCCGGTGCCATGCTGCTGGTTCACGTCATCCTTGGTTCTGTTCATCCCCGCTTCACCGAGGCTCTGCGCTCGATGGTTACAGGCAAGGTGACTGCTCACTACGCCAAGAGCCATCACGGCAAGTGGTATGACAGAATTACCAGCGGCAAGAAAGCGTAAGTTAGCTGGTGGATATCAGCGAAAAGATATTTAAAAAGCTTAAGGAGTTGCAAAAAGAAGAGGGGTCGTTACCTCCATATCTTGAGCTATACCGAAAACTGCTGCTAGTTCAAATAGATGCGAAAGGGAACGCCCCTGCAACGAAGGCAAGCTTAACTAAAGCGGAAATAGAAAACACTTTAACGAATGGCATCCCCTTGCTGAAATGGGATGCCATTCCTGTTGATTGGAATTCCTTTCAGAAGCTGGCTCAGGCAGCAGCCAAAACAATTGGCGAGCACTCCGGAAACACAGAAAAAAGCCCCGAGAAAGTAAAACTCGAAATACCGTCCCTGCAACAGATGGCAAAGGCATGGTACGAAGGCTCGCCATTGACCACATGGGCAAACGACCTCGGCATCGATGAGGTTCTCCTTTCTGCCGTAATCGACTGCGCCATGAAGCCCTTGCTGACCGCTCAGGCTAAGAATCTCCTGAAATCGTTCCCGCAGGATATGTGGAGACGCGGGTATTGCCCCGTATGCGGAGGCAAACCTGATTTCGCATATCTGGATAGAGAAAAGGGAGCCAGGTGGCTGCTCTGCTCGCGCTGTGATGCCGAGTGGCTTTTCCAGAGGCTGGAGTGTCCTTATTGCAGAACGAGCAACCAGAAGGATTTAGCCTATTACACCGACGATAAGGGGATGTACCGGTTATATATATGCAAGCAATGCCATACATACCTCAAGACCATAGACCTGCGCAATGCAGAATCGGAGGTGTTGCTGCCCCTGGAACGCGTGCTGACTGCCGACCTGGACAGGCAGGGACAGGAGAAGGGATACAAAGGGGCGTAGGTCAGCACTACGTTCACACCTCTCTAAGAACCCCCGCTCCGATACACACGGTGAAGCTCTTCTTACGACACAGTGGCAGCAGTGTTCGAGATGAAGTATACTTTACTATGAATACAGGGGTATCCCGGACGGCGAACTATCAGATGGAAGATAAAGAGAAAAACGGTGACGCACGCAGGGCGAACAGCGAATTGATAAAAGGAGCTTCGCCTGATATAATATGTAGTTGCCTTTCTTCTGGAGAATGGCAGGAAAAAGCAGCATCTGTTCCCAGAGAGATGGCACTTACAATCTATGTGAACTCGATAGAGCTGGTAACTATCCTGTGCACTCCGACCAAGCTCAATTGCCTTGTTCTCGGCTTTCTATATTCGGAGGGCATAATTGCCAGCATGAACGATATAGCCAGCATGCGTGTTTGTGAGGATGATTCGCTGGTCGATGTCAGGCTGAACAAGCCAGGGTTTACGCCGCCGGAACGGCGCACACTGGCTACAGGATGCGGAGGGGGAGTCAGTTTCACTTCAAAATTGAATAAGGTCGATTCGGCTCTGACGGTTAAGGGTGACGAAGTAACATCTTTAATGAAACAATTGAATGAAAGGGCTGAGCTGTACAAGTTTTGCGGAGGAGTACACGCATCGGCACTGGGCGACAACAGTAATCTGCTGGTGGTTGCAGAGGATATCGGGAGACACAATACGCTGGACAAGATTACCGGTGAATGTCTTCTTCGCAAGATTTCAACCAGGGACAAGCTGCTGCTTACCACCGGGCGCATTTCCTCCGAGATGCTGGGGAAAGCAGCCCGAATGATGACACCGGTCGTTATATCGCGCAGCTCGCCCACCGACAGATCGATTTCAATTGCCCGGGAGTTGGGCATAACATTGATAGGCTATGTGCGGGGCAACCGTCTGTCCGTGTATACCCACGGCGAGCGATTGCAGGGCGCTTCACTTAGCAAGAACTAAATAGCAAATACGCAAAGGAGGGGACATAAATGTTTCGCAGCTTCGGATGGCCAGAGGCCGTCATAATTCTGGTGGTAGTCCTCATTATCTTTGGTGCCGGGAAACTTCCGCAAATCGGAGGCGCCATCGGCAAGAGCATCAAAGAGTTCCGCAAGGCGAAGAGCGAGGCAGTGGACGAGGGCAAAGATAAAGCCGTTACACAGGGCAGCGCTCCCAAAGAAATCACTCAGGGCGGAACCAAAACCAAAGAAAGCTAAATTCGGCTTATTGACGTTACATACCCGAAACGCTCCTCCGCTGAGTAAGCGCCAAAGCGACTCTTATATTCTTCTTTGAAAATGGCTCCCTCAAGGTGAGAGGTAATGGATTTTTTCGGTATAGGCCCCTTAGAGATAATTCTCATCCTGGTCATAGGTCTGCTTATTTTCGGGCCGCAGAAGCTGCCCCAGATAGGCAGAGATGTGGGCAAGGCTTTGCGCTCCTTCAAGAAAGCCTCTATGAGCATTACGTCCGAGATAGAGAAAGAGCTGGAGGATGTAAAAAAAGAGGTCAAGGATATTGATTCAGAAAAGGGGCTGGAGGACGTCAGAAAGGGATTAGCGCATTTCAAGAAGGAACTGGAGGATATTAAAGCGGAAAAGGAGCCAGATTCCCGCAAGTCCGAGCCAAAGATAATCGAGGTGGAAAAGCAATCAAACCCGTGAGCTGTTGAGGGTGTGGGGTGAGGGTAACATACTATGTGCGAGTGCGAGGCATCCTTTAGTGAGCAAGGACAAGAGACTCTCCATAACCGGGCATCTTATTGAAATACGCCAGCGTTTAACCGTATCCGTTATTGTATTAGTAATCACCGTCATCGTAGCCTTCGTTTTCTACGAGAAAATCTTCGATTTCCTGATTGCCCCGGCGGGAAATATCCCCCTGATATACACTGAGATGACCGAGATGCTCAGCACCACCATGAAGGTATCGCTTGCCGGCGGAGTGGTGCTGGCGATGCCTTTCTTCGTTTATCAGTTCATAATGTTTGTATCCCCGGCGCTTACCCGACGGGAGAAAAAGTATGTGTATATTGCACTACCGTGGATAGCGCTTATGTTCGCCGGAGGCGTAGCCTTTGCATACTTCATTCTTTTACCCCCGGCGCTGAACTTCCTGCTTAACTTCGGCAGCGATATCGCTTCCCCTCAAATCAAGATAGGAAATTACATCACCATCGTGACCAGGTTGCTGATAGCCGTCGGCATCGTCTTCGAAATACCTGTAGTCATAACCTTCTTATCCAGACTGGGGATTGTCACTCCGCAATGGCTCTCAAAAAAGCGAAAATGGGCGTTCCTCGGTGCCTTCATTCTGGCTGCCATCATCACTCCCACGATGGACCCTATCAATCAGGCCCTTGTAGCTGTCCCTCTGGTTGTTCTTTATGAAATCAGCATCCTGCTATCGAGGTTGGTATACCGCAGTAGAGCCAAAGCCGCTGCTTCATCAGCTTCCGCTCCAACGTAGCCTTACGATGCCGGTTAACCTGGGGAAATACCTCTCTGTCAGGAAATATCAGAAATGCCGATAACCATAGATGCCAGAGGTCTAGCCTGCCCCAGACCGCGTCAGATGACCATCGAAGCCATTCACTCAGCCAAACAAGGCGAGGTGATTGTGGTTCTGGTCGATACGATTGCCGGGCGCGACAGCGTCATCCGACTGCTTAAGGCATTTCAACTTCCCTACATATTGAAGAAAGAGGCAAAGCAATATGAAATCCGTATAACGAGAGAAAAATTATGGCTGGAGATATAGACAGCCCGAATCAGGAACAGCCCTTCTGTCTCACTTCCCCCGGGTAAAAATCCGGGGAGCCACCAACTTGCGCAGTTCTTCAATGACCAGGACGCCAACTGCCATCAGAATAACGATTCCCCAATCGTTCAAACCCAGAGGCACGGTATGGAACAGGGTCTGGAACGGAGGAGCGTAAATAACCACTGCCTGGAGGGCAATAGCAAGCAGTATGCCGCCCAGAAGGAAGCGATTGCCGAATATGCCTAACTTGAACAGGGACTGCTGGTCTGAGCGAGCGTTCAGAGCGTTGAACCACTGGAAGGCGACCAGCATACTGAAAGCGATGGTTCTGGCTTCGTCCAGTCCTACTCTGGGAAGTTCCCACCTGAAGATAAAAAAAGTACCCATCGCCATCATAAGGGCGATGAAAGCAATCCGCCACAGCATGCCGTTATAGACGATTCCCGCCTTGGGGCGACGCGGGGGTTCTTCCAGAACATTGCGATGCTTCGGCTCCAGTCCCAGCGGTATCGTGCACACCCCGTCAGTAACCAGGTTGATCCACAGAATCTGGACAGCAACTACAGGAAGAGGAATGCCAGCCACTATTGCAGCCAACCATGTAAACAACTCACCTACGCTGGTGCTCAGAAGATAGAAAACTGAGCGGCGGATATTGCTGAATATGACCCTCCCCTCTTCCACAGCGGCAACGATAGAAGCGAAGTTATCGTCGGTGAGCACTATATCGGAGGCTTCCCTAGCCACATCGGTACCCTTGATGCCCATAGCCACGCCGATATCCGCCGACCTCAGCGCGGGTCCATCGTTAACTCCGTCACCTGTCATAGCCACAGTATACCCTTTAGATTTCAGAGCATCGACTATTCTGAGTTTGTGGAGAGGCTCAACGCGGGCAAAGACAGAGATTTTCTCTATTCGCGATTTGAGTTCATCATCGCTCAACTCCGCCAATTCCAGACCTGTAAGTGCGTCTCCTGGAGGTAAACCGAGTTCCTCAGCAATAGCCACCGCCGTAGCCTTCTGATCGCCGGTTATCATGACCACTTTAATTCCGGCGCGTTTGCAGTCAGCCACGGCTTTCTTAGCCTCGGCGCGCGGGGGATCAATCATCCCGACGAGCCCGACGAGGGTAAGCGAGCCATCAAGGTGCTCATGAGAGAGCTTTTCAGGCGCGCCGGAGCAATCGGCGTAAGCCAGAGCCATCACCCGCAGCGCTTTCGACGCCATATCTATGTTGATTTTCTCAATCTGTTCCCTTTTCTCAGGCGTGAGTTCCTGAGCAGCGCCGTTTTCCAGAATCTTACGGCTCATCGCAAGCACTCTATCTACAGAGCCTTTAATATAGGCAACCGCCATAGTATCCTTACAGGGGTGAAGAGTAGCCATATAACGCTTTTCACTGGAGAAAGGCATCTCAGCCAGGCGCGGGTTTTCTTTCTGCAATGTTTCATGTTCGAACCCTGCCTTGAGAGCGGCTGTGAGCAAAGCACCCTCGGTAGGGTCGCCCAGAAGCTCATATTTATCGCCTTCCGATTTCAATGTGGAATCATTACACAATGCGCTGATTTTTAGGGCAAGAAGAAGGTTTTCATCTTTCTGTACGTCAATCTTGTTGCCGTTCTCGAGAAACTCGCCCTCAGGTCTGTAGCCGACGCCCGTGAGTTCTATTGTTCTCTTTGACAGATAGATTTGACGCAGCGTCATTTCGCTTTCGGTCAGAGTGCCTGTCTTATCCGAACAGATGACAGTGACAGCGCCCATTGTCTCTACCGCCGTGAGCTTGCGGATAAGGGCATTTCTCCTTGCCATCCGCCTCATTCCCAGAGCCAGCACCACGGTCACCATAACAGGCAAGCCTTCCGGAATAGCAGAAACAGCGGCAGCAACGCTGAGCGCGAACATATCATCGAAGCTATACCCTTTAGCCAGACCGATCACTATCAAAATAGCGAGAATGCCCAGCACGAGAATGCCGATATAGCGTCCCAGTCTCGAGACATTACGCTGGAGCGGGGTAGGTGGTGGCTTGACATCCTGTACCTGAGCAGTGATTTTGCCGATTTCGGTATTCATGCCTGTGGTCGTAACCACAGCCACGCCGCGACCGTTTACCACGGCACAGCCTGTGTGCACCATATTACCCATATCGGCAACGATTGCTTCGCCATCAATAGCATTGGTGTACTTCTCCACAGGCACCGATTCCCCTGTGAGAATAGACTCATCCACCGATAGGTTGGCTGCTTCGATGAGCCTTGCGTCAGCAGGAATCTTATCCCCGGCTTCGAGCAAGATGATATCGCCCGGCACAAGGTGATTAGCCTCAATCTTTACGGTAGAACCTGCTCTCAGCACTTTAGCATGAGGCACGGTCAGGCGCTTGAGAGCCTCCATTGCCCGTTCGGCACGGCTTTCCTGCACAAAGCCTATTATGGAATTAATGAACACAACAGCGAGTATGACGCCAGCATCGGTAGGCTTGCGCATGACCACCAACTCGACAAGGGCAGCCGCAAGCAGAATGTATATGAGGGGGCTGGCGAACTGACGCAAAAAGACAAGTATTGCCGGAGACTTGCCCTTCTCCTTGAGTTCATTGGGCCCGTATCGTTGAAGCCGCTCTTGCGCCTCCCCTTCGGAAAGCCCGGAACGGCTGGAGTTCAGCTTCCCCAGAGCCTCTTCTGTGCTGAGATTGTGCCACTTCATCAGTTAAATTCTTTCCCCGATGTATTCCAGCGCATCTCTATAGATAATACGCGCCTGAATAGTCTATAAAATTACACCATCTCGGTCAAGAATCGCTATGCGTCTTGGCTTAGAAGGGTTGCCAAATTATCTCCAATCCTTTATTCTAAAATAGCCTGCCGATTACAGGGAGCAAATGCAATGAGATTCTGGGAAAATTACGGTAACGCAGATGTGCTTAACATCGTGATACCCACAGCCATAGCCATTTTCATAGTATTGTTCACCCTTTTACTGCGCAGACTGATTTTCGGGCGTCTCCATGCCTGGTCGAGGCGAACGGAATCGCATTGGGACGATATAATCATCGCCGCAACCCGCAGGGCTTCACTGGTATGGTGTTTCTGGCTGGGCATATACGCTGGATTGAAATTCGCTGCGCTGCCTTCGAACTGGGCTGATAACGCCGACAAAGCCATCCTGATTGTTTTCGCTGTCATGGGCATCTACTCCGTTGTGGCGCTCATCGAGATAGGCATCAACTGGTACAGCACCGAGGTCGCCGCAAAGACTAAAAGCAGCCTCGACGACATCATAATGGCAACGCTCAGATGGGGAGTGCCCATCATAGCTATTATCCTGGTAATTTTCCTGGCACTGGAAATGGCAGGCTTCGGCGTAGCGCCGGTCAATAACTGGCTGAGACTGCACGGCGGTAAACTCGCCCTTCTCATCATTCTCGGAATCGTCCTCACACTGGGAGTCACTATCGTTATACCCAGAGTAATAAAAGCGGCAGTATTCAGGTCCAAGGCAGAACAGACTGAGGAAGAGCTCAACAAGAGAGCAGAAACGCTGGCAAGCGTGCTGACAGCAACAGCGCAGGTAATAATCATCCTTGTATTCGCCTTCATGCTGCTGAGCGAACTGGGACTGAATATAACTCCGATACTGACAGGTGTCGGCGTCGTGGGTATCGCGATCGGATTCGGTGCGCAGAGCCTGGTTAAGGACATTATCGCCGGATTGTTCATCATCATGGAGAACCAGTATAGAAAAGGCGATGTGGTCAAGATTGCCGATGTCGCCGGGCTGGTCGAGGATATAAACTTGAGAAGAACGGTATTGCGAGATATGGATGGCATCGTCCATGTTGTGCCCAACGGAGAGATTCGAGTTGCCAGCGATTTCACCAAGGGCTGGTCCCGAGTTAATATGAATATAAGTGTCTCTTACGGCACCGATTTAGACCACGCCATAGCTGTGATTAACAGGGTAGGAGAAGGACTGGCTAACGACCCTAAATGGGCTCCGTTAATATTAAAAGCGCCTCAAGTTCTCCGCGTGGACAAGTTCGGAGATTCCGGCATTGAAATCAAGATCCTCGGCGACACCAAGCCCATCGAGCAATGGAATATTATGGGAGAGCTTCGGTTGAGGCTTAAAAAGGAATTCGATAAGGAAGGCATCGAGATTCCCTGGCCCCACACCAAGGTCTACTTCGGCAATTCGCCGCCAACTCCGACTTAAAGAGCCGTTTATTCAGGGTTGAAGCCAAGCGGATAAACCCTGTTGATTTCTTTTTTTGAGGTAACCTGATATGCAAACACGCGACAGCTTGCGTAATCTCGTACAGGAAAAGTTGCGCGATTACCTGTTCATCGTAGTCTCGAACAGGGAGCCTTACATTCACACATTTTCAGGTCGAGAGATCAAGTGCCAGGTGCCTGCCAGCGGACTGACCGTAGCCCTTGATCCTGTTATGCGCACCTGCGGCGGCACCTGGATAGCCCACGGCAACGGCGATGCCGATGCCCATGTGGTCGATGAACACAATAAAGTGAAGGTGCCGCCGAATTCGCCCGAGTATTCCTTAAGACGGGTCTGGCTCTCCAAAGAGGAGGAGGATGGATATTACTACGGCTTTTCCAATCAGGCATTGTGGCCTCTCTGCCATATCGCATATAATCCGCCTCTTTTCGATGAATCCGATTGGTTGAGTTACAAGAAGGTCAATCATGTTTTTGCAGATAACGTACTGTCCGAAGTAGGAGACAGAAAGGCTTTCGTCTTTGTCCAGGACTATCATCTGGCGCTGCTGCCAAAACTCATCAAGGAAGGCAATCCCAACATTACCGTCGCCCAGTTCTGGCACATTCCCTGGCCCAATCCGGAGGTCTTCCGTATCTGTCCCTGGCAGGAAGAAATAATCGAAGGACTGCTGGGCAATGACCTTCTGGGATTTCACATTCTATATCACTGCAACA
>VGNW01000028.1 GCA_016865955.1 Chloroflexota bacterium
TGAATGCCGAGCGGTTGTCAGGGATTAAAGACTATCCTGAAGCGAACCGTGCCGCAGTTAAGGAAATGCACCGCCAGGTGGGCGATCTGCAGATAGATGAACGTGGTGTGGCTACCAGAGGTCTTTTGGTGCGCCATCTGGTGTTGCCGCAGGGACTGGCGGGAACAGCGGAAGTCTGCCGTTTCCTGAGTGAGGAGATTTCTCAGAATACCTATCTCAATGTGATGTCGCAGTATCGCCCCTGTTTCAAGACATCCGAAGTTCCTGTGCTGGCACGTTCTATATCCAGAGAAGAATTCACTGAAGCGGTTGCCATAGCGCGCAGCCACGGTCTAAATCGCCTGGACCGTGTTGAGCATCGCTTTCTCGCCTGGGCACTGTAGTCTGGTGAAATGAAATGTCGGAGCAGGCATCCTTTATAGCTGTAGTGCACGGACGGGTCCAGGGCGTCTATTTTCGCGCCTTTGTCAGAGACCATGCCATAGCATTGGGCTTGACAGGCTATGTAGAGAATCGGTACGGGGGCTCCGTTGAAGTTCGTGCCGAAGGCGAAAAGGGCAAGCTGGAGGAGTTGCTCGATTACCTCAGAACGGGACCGTCCCGCGCCAGGGTCGACAGGGTTGACGTCGAGTGGTCAGACTTCAAAGGGCGCTTTCAAGACTTCTCGGTGAATTACTGAACTATTTCTCCTCGGTTTCGGGAGCCTGCTTTAACCCGTAGTAGCGGTCGTTTTCTATGATTCGTTTCAATCTGGGAAGGGATATATCCTTGACGCTGGTATCGCCCAGATATTTCTGCAGTTGCTCCTGTATCTGGTCTAGCCCCAGCGGCTGATTGCCATTGGCAAGCAGCAGGCGGAACACCATCTCCAGCAGTGGCATGGTCGGCGCAACAAATCCCTCGCGTTTGGAGCAGCACTGCTTTATGACGCGGAGCAAAGCGGTATCCGATTTGCTCTTCTCTTTCTTTCGTGACACCGGGCATAAACGGCTTGTGGCGAGTGCGGCGAAAGAGCGTCCCTGCTCCTGATACCAGTTCAGGTCTATGAAGTATCGCGGCTGTACTTCGACTACTTCCTGTTCCTGTGCTTGCTCTGTTACCATCAGCCACCCCCTTGTTTAGCTTTGACTTCCTCAATAAGTTTAAGGTACGCTGTTGTTGTCTCCGCTGCGCTCGAAGCTTCCGAATCCACTTCCAACGGTGTACCGATGAATATTTTACCGTAATCCTCTGTTTTGCCCTGAAAATGGTCTTTGGGACTGATTAGCCTTTTGCGAGCATCTATTATACCAAGGTCGAAGGGCAGGGTAAAATAGAGGTCAGCGATAATGTTGTCAATGCCCGACTGTTGTTCGATCCCCCGGAGCCCTTTTATCTCCTGCTGATATTTGGATGCTGGTAGCAGACCCAGGAGGTTCCTGATGCTGAGGCTGCCCTGGTCGGCTACTATTCTGAACGGCGCAATGGTAATCAGGAAGTCGCAGGACAGTATAATGTTGGGCACCCAGAAAGTAGGGTTGGCGAACGGCTTGCTGAGGGGATTCTCTACCGCCACGGGTACGCACTGGTCTACATCGAGAAGCATGGTATTGGGGAAATCGTAACCGAGTTCCTTATATACGGTATGTACCTTTTTGGCGCGGGCGCTGCTCTCAAGAATTACTATGTCGGCGGAGCTGACTTTCCTTATCCCGGAGATTACGGCAGCGAGTGTCTCCGCGCTGGTCGTTACCGGGTGCGGCTGGGCTACCGCAGCGCTCGGTTTTATCAGAATTCGCCGTGCGAATGCCACTTCAACAGGCGGTTGAAATACAAAACTGTCTGCTTCGCAAATCATTCTCCGACTTTCCTTCTAATAAAGATATCGACGTTTGTCGCCTGCGGCACATTCTTCAGTGCGGATATCATGCCGAGAAGCGCCTTCTCGATAATGTTTTTAACAAATGGATTCATCGGTATCAGCTCTCCGTTGACAAAGAGCGTGACCTCATCCTGCTTTTCTTCTGTGAGAAACCTTTTCTCGATTAAATCCACCAGTCCCGCGGCATCCTTCAGCCCGTATTGAGGCACTTCCAGCTTCAATTTCTCGTCAGTGGCTATTGCCAGAAGCTCGTCTTTGGTGCAGACCAGACCCCGTCCTAGCTTCTTGCGGTGTACTTCTATCTTGGCTGCCCTGTCGTGTTTGAAGCCCTCGGCGATGATAAGGTCGAAGTCGGGACCTATGTATCTGTAAAGCTCCGCAAGCGTATGGTCGCGGTCGACATTTCTGATTATGGCGATTTTATGCGGTGAGCTGATCGCCACGGTATCGCTGCCCGCCTGAGCATGCCTCCAGGTGTCCTTACCCTCGCGGTCTATTTCGAAACCCCTGTCGCTGTGTTTGACGGTGGCAACTCTGTACCCCCGTTTCTTGAGCTCGGCTACCAGCTTCTCCACAACCGTGGTCTTGCCCACGCCGCCTTTACCGACTACAGAAACAATGGGTATCATCCTCAAATTCCCCTCTTACGACTACAAATCCTGATTCCAGTCAAGCATCTGCACCTGCACTTCTTCCCCCGCCTCGATTGCAGGTTTGTTCTCCGGGACAATCATCAGCCCGTTAGCCAGTGACATCGATGTCAGTATCCCCGAGCCCTGCGGTCCCACAAGTTTGGCGAAGTACCGGTCATCGCGTTTTGTCACTATGACCCTGGCGAAAATACGGCGATTGTCGTTGTTCACGATTCTGCTTTCGCTTTTTGCCACAATAACCGGTTTGGTGTAATCCTTTCTGCCCAGCATCTTCAAAATAGCAGGTCGGGCGAACTGCTCGAAGGCTATCATCGAGCTGACCGGGTTTCCCGGCAGGCCGAGGTGTGGCACCTTTCTCTTGCCCAGCTTCAGCACCCCGAAGGCTAACGGCTTGCCCGGCTTCATGCGCACTGTCCAGAAGGTAACCTCTCCCAGTTGCGCCAGGACGTCCTTGACCACATCGTATTCCCCCACCGAAACGCCGGCGGAGGTGATGAGCATATCGGCATCGCGCGCCTGTTTAATCTTATCTTGCAGGGCTTCGATATTATCGCGGGCGATGCCCAGTATTTTGGGTACTCCGCCATAGCGTAGCACCTGGGCGGCGATGCTGTAGGTGTTGCTATTGTATATCTTGCCCGGCGGCAGCGACTCTTTGATATCTACCAGCTCGTCACCGGTTGCCAGAATAGCTACCACCGGACGGCGGATAACTGAAACAACCTCCCGTCCCAGAGAGGCGAGCACGCCTATCTCCTGAGGTCGAATCACGGCTCCAGCCTGCAAGACCAGGCTGCCGCTGGATATGTCCTCTCCTGCCAGCCTTATGTTCTGACCCTTTACTGCCTGCCGCATAATTCCAATCTCTTTTATGGGTTTCTTGGCAGTCTTGCGCTTCTCCTCGTCAGTATCCTCGAACTGCACTACGGCATCGGCGCCTTTAGGTATCGGGGCACCGGTCATAATGCGGATGGCTGTGCCGGGTCCTACTTCCTCTTTAGCTATGTAGCCTGCAGCCACCTCTCCGATGACGCGCAATATTATAGGGGATGAAGGTCGGGCGCCCTCGGTGCCCTGTGCCTGCACGGCATATCCGTCCATAGCAGAGTTGTCCAGCGGCGGTATATCGATGGTGGAGCGCACGTCTTCAGCCATGACGCGTCCCAGAGCATCGAGGATTAGCTCATCCTCGGGTTCGAGCACACTGCAGTTGCTCAGGATTTTTTCCAGGGCTTCCTCGACTGATATCATCGCTTTTATTTCCCGGCTGCCTCTGTCTTCGCCATCGTTCTGGCTTTCACCAGGTCAGCCTCGGTGTTGACATTGAAAAAGCTCAAATGCTCGGGGTCGAATCGTTCCAGCTCTTCCTTTTCTATATATCTTACCTTCACCGAATCGAAAAATCCTCTGATTCGCAGGTCATCCCGTTTAAGCTGCTCTTCTATAAAGCTGGCGCAGTTCCTGGAATAAACGGCATGGAGCGGCTCGATGTTATCGTCCAGCCTTGGTATGACGACGTCGAAACCGGTCGAAAGGCTAATCATATGGCGTAACAGGGCTGTGTTCAGAAATGGCATATCACAGGCAACAACCAGATTGTAAAAGGAGTTCGAGTATGTTAGCCCTGTATAGATGCCGCCGAGAGAGCCTTTCCCCGGGTAAAGGTCGACAACGGTTCTTGCTTCGGGATGAGTGTACGACTGTGCAGATGTCCTCGCCTGTTTCTGGGAAATGACAAGGAGTATTTCGCTGCTGATTGAGCTCAAGCGGCTCATGACTCTATCTATCAGGCTCTTACCGGCAAGTTTCTCCTGATGTTTTTCTCTCCCAAGGCGGGAGCTGTGGCCACCGGCGAGGACGATAGATGTTATAGTCAAACCGAAGCTGTCATCCCTCCTTAGGTAAAATGTCGTTCATTTATTTTATCACTTAAGTCAACTTTACGTAAGACCGTTTATTGAGGGAAAATTCATCGTGCGGGTCAAAAACAGTAGAAAAGGCGGGTTATGCCACGACTGAAACCGGCACAGGCGGGTGAGCGGTTCGATGTCCTGTCCTATTCATCGTCCCAGGCGCTATCGCCGATGAGGGGAACAAATCTGCAGCCCCCGAGGTTGATGCTCTCCGGACCCTCTTTGCGTTTTACTACCTTCATCAATTCCTGCTCGAAGCGCGACCCCACGGGGATGACCAGTCTGCCGTCTACTGCAAGCTGGTCTGTGAGTTCCCGGGGCACGCGCGGAGCTCCTGCCGTCACTATGATGGCATCGTATGGCGCTCCCTCCGGCCATCCCAGCGCCTTTCCGGCGATGTGAAACTCAACATTCTTTATCTCGAGCAAAGCCAGAACATTCCGGGCTTTTTCGAGCAGCCTCTGGTGGCGTTCCACAGTAACCACCCACTTGGATAGCTCGCACAGTATAGCCGTTTGATAGCCGCTGCCTGTGCCCACTTCGAGCACCTTCTCGCCGCCTTTCAGTTCTAATGCCTCGGTCATGAGCGCGACGATGAACGGCTGCGATATAGTCTGCCCCATTTCTATGGGCAGCGGTATATTCTCATAGGCTGCATGCTGACTGGAGGGAGGTACGAAGAGCTCACGGGGCACACGGCTCATTACCTCGAGCACCCTTTTGTCCCGGATTTCATAGGACAGTTGCTGCATGAGTCTGAGGCGGGCAGCTTCCATATCCATCTTTGCACACCCGGAGGTTTTTCTCTGAGGAATATACCATAAACCATTGCTTCAGTCTATTGATTATGCCCTCTCTTTGACTGGCGAAGTGTCTGAGGGTAGAATACAGATAGAGTAATTGTGTTTCTAAGGGCGCGGTTACCGCGCCCTTAAATAGTAGGCTGAGGGATTGATGAAAAGGGATAATAGACTATTAGCATCTCTGCTATCGTCCCTGCTGGTTCTCATACTCCTCCTCATGCTTTTACCGTCTTGCGTTGGCTCTTCTCTAACTGCGGCTGAGGTTGAGGATGAGATATTCAGGCTGGTCAATGAGACAAGGCAGGGGCTCGGCTTTTCCGCACTCCTGAGAGATTCTAATCTCGATGCCCTGGCAGGTCAGTACTCGGCGAGCCTGTTATCCGATGATGTGGTGCAGACCACCGAGCTTCGCTATTTGCTGCGTAATTCCTGGTGGGTGGTTTATTCCAAAGGCTCGCCCCGCCTCACCGAAGATACGGCACAGGGACAGGTGGACTACTGTTTTGAGAACGAAAAGCTTCGAGAAGCTATGCTGCGCAGCGAGGCAAGAGCTACCGGTGTAGGCGTAGCTGTGGTCGACAAGACCGTGTACTATACCCAGGTCTTCGATGTCTTGAATGCAGCCGGCGGCAACGGTGAGCCGATAAGATTGTATGAGAACCCTCGGGCGACAGACCCCACATGGCAGCAGTTGCAGAGCTTTCTCATCGCGGATAACACGGATAAGCTGACTTATGTAGAGGGCTCGTTCGTCTGTGCCGACTTCGCCGCTACGCTGCAAAACAGGGCAGAGGAGATGGGGATAAAGGCTGCCTATGTCAGCGTTGATTTTGCTGATGGCCCTGCGCATGCTTTAAATGCTTTCAATACCACGGACAAGGGCCTGGTTTACATAGACTGCACCGGCCCCGGTTTTCTGGGTACTAATATCAAGAACAGCTCCCTTATCAACGAGGGGTATGACAAAGTCGTGTATATGGAAGCAGGTGAGGTATACGGCCTGATACCGCTGGGAAAAGCGACCTCGTTTAATTACGAGTTTTACGAACAGTGGATGCAATTATGGGACGATTACGAGGACAAGGTTGAACTGTATAACAGCGGGTCTCTTTCGTACAGTGAGCTTGCTAATCTAAGGAAAGAGATAGAAGAGCTTAGAGAGGTTCTGGGGGATTATCACTGGGAGCCGCTGGGCACCGTTACAAGCTTTCACCTGCACTGGTGATGGGGTCCGGCTAACCCTTTTTCGTTATGCTTTTATCGATGCCTCTGCCGAAGAGTTTCAACTCGATAGGTCTGCTGGCGCCGTATTTTTTATGAACCCGGCAAGATTCGCAGATGCTGGTATCGGTGCCGCTTAATACAGCGCCTTTCTGTTGCAGCTTGCAATATGTCCCTTCGATCTCCCAGCAGGGTAGAGAGGTGAATTTGTTTGCCGGGCAATCGACCTTGATGACAGGCGGGCAATGACACATCTCCCAGCACGGCGATTTGCCCGCCCAGAAGTCGCTTACCTCGACGGCAGGTTCCTCCTTTTTACTGAGGTTATCCTGTAGTTTCAGCCTTCTTTCCATTGCTTTTTACCTTGTGTCCCCATTTTACCAGCTAACCATTTGCTTTGTCTATTTGGCAGCGACATGTCCCTTTGCCGCCTTCTCTGTGGCCTTCTTCTCACCGCGGATGGCTGCCAGAGTGCCGCCGATGGTGAGGTATCCCACATAGGCTACCGGGAAGAGGATTACGGGTATCGCGATGACCAGCGCTACGATGATTGTCCACTCCATTTTCGTTTACCTCCTTTATTTTACTGACCTTGGAGACTTTCTCCCCTCGGCCACTATCAGCTTACCACCATGATGTCAACCCTGACTTCCGCCGCAATGCCTGTTTTTGCCTGCCGAAAGCTCGCACAGAGAAATGGGGCGGCAAAGTATTTTTACCTATGCAGGCCGCCCAGCTATGAGCGGAAATACCTATACCCCGATGGCCTGCCTTGACGTGATTTGTGATAGGCGCTAGACTGACCCCTGATGACTGAAAGCTGACGGCTGAATGCTTTTTATAGGGGGTTGAGATGCCCAGAGCAAATGTAAACGGAACCACTATCTACTATGAGGTAAACGGTCAGGGCGAGCCCCTGGTTATGATAATGGGCTTCGGCGGCGGGCTAAAGGGCTGGTATTTCCAGACGCGCGCCTTCAAGAGGCATTACAGAGTGATAACCTTCGATAACAGGGGCATCGGGAAAAGCGCTAGGGCAACAGAACCTTATACCGTCAGCACAATGGCGGCTGATACGCTGGGGCTGATGGACCACCTCGGCGTTGTCGGGGCTCATGTGCTGGGCATGTCTCTGGGCAGCCTGGTGGCGCAGGAGATCGCCATCGAGCACCCTGAGCGGGTGATGAAGCTCATTCTGGCTTGTGCCTCCATCGGTGAGGCGCAGGAAAACGATATGCATGAGCGCATGGTCAAAGCCTTCAAGGTCAAAGAGGGCCCTGAGGGGGTCGACCTGCGGAGTGTGAACTTTGAAGAGGCGATGGACACTGTCATCGCCCTTTCTTTCAATAAAAAACGCTATAGGATGCTGGTTTCTCCTGTATCCAAGGTATATATGAAGCTGGTGGGTGTGAACGGCCATTTTCGTCAGATAGAGGCTGTTCAGGGCTATGAAACACTCGCTCGGCTGCACCGGATTACAGCGCCCACGCTGGTGATAACCGGTTCCGCAGACAATCTCCTGCCTCCCAAATATTCCGAGCAAATAGCGAGCCTCATACCAGGGGCAAAGCTGGTCAAGGTAGAAGGCGGCTCCCACGCCCTTAACATAGAAATGCGCCACCGCTTCAACAAAGAAGTGCTGGATTTTCTGGGTGGGAGGTGAAAAGAAGCCTGCCCCCTCATACCGTTCGCCCTGAGCTTGTCGAAGGGCGGCCGTCCTGTATTTATTGAACAACCTTGCAATAGATGTTAGAATGCTCGTGAAGGAAGGGCAAAAAGAAGAGATTTACAGCGGTAAATAAAGCAGTTGAGTTCAAACAATGAACAAAGCACGCATTGATTTACCCGGGGACAAGTTGGCTGAGTTCTGCAAGCGGAACCATATTCGCAGACTGGCGCTCTTCGGCTCAGTTCAACGTGGCGATTATAGACCCGACAGCGATATTGACTTCCTTGTGGAATTCGACCGGAAACATGTGCCGGGGCTGATTAAGCTGGCAGGTATGGAGAACGAGCTTTCGGAAATCCTGGGACGCAAGGTTGATTTAAGGACACCGCAAGATTTAAGCCGTTATTTCCGGCAAGAGGTCTGCGACTCGGCTGAGGTGCAGTATGTAGAAAGATGGCTCCGTGATATGATGATAGAATGCTCGCGAGTAAGTTGATTCCAGTACTAAAGCGCGTATACGATTAGAAAAAAGCCATTATGGTATTATAATTTTATTGCTAGTTTGTAGAGTGGAGGGGTAGAAATGACCACCAAGGAAAACCTGGCTCTAGCTGTCTCAGAGTTAATAAAGAGAATGTCTCCCGATGAAAGAATGGAGCTAACGCGCTATATTAGCTGGCGAGAGCTTGAGGAATGGAAAGCAACCCAGGAAGCCCTCTCTGATCATGAGTTGATGGTAAACCTTAAAAAGGGGCTTCGAGATGAGAGAAAGGGTAATATTAAAGGGGTAGAGATTTGAGTCAGTGGAGGATTGTCTGGACTGGGAGTGCTGAGAACTACTATAGGAGAATGGAGAAGGCACAACAGCTTAAGTTCCAGAAAGCAGTGCGTGAATTAGAGACCGACCCATTAGCATCCAAGAACGTCAAGCGGTTACATGGTGAATTGAGAGGTCTTCACCGCTATCGGGTTGGCAGATTCAGAATGGTCTTCAGGGTTGTGGAAGAATCCAGAGAGGTGAGGATACTGGCAATCTCCAGCCGTGGAGATATATACAAGTAGCTATTGAATAGATGACAGTTGGTGAGGGGGCTTTGCGGCTCTGCCGCAAAGCCCCCTAATTTTTCTTTGACAGGTATCGCGTGTGATGCTAGAATGGGCACGATTGGGGTCAACAATATGTATTTGACACGTTTATACATAAAGAATTTTCGCTCCATTAAAGAACTGGATTTGCGTTTCTCAAAGGGTAAGAATGTAGTTATTGGTCGTAATAATGTTGGTAAGAGTAATATTATTCGAGCACTTGATATTGTACTCGGAGAAGGTACCCCAACGTATGCGAAGTCTGAGAACGTCACAGATATTGATTTTTACTCGTGGAAGGAGTTGCAGGCTGATGGTCAACTCGTTGTTCACTCTGCAGAGGACATTTTCATTTGGTGTGAACTAAAACGTGATGATGGTGAAACGTTAAATTATGACGAAATGTATAGTTGTCTTGGATTTTATGTGCATAGTCAAATTATTGACTGGGTGGAGGTGGGAGCCAAAAAGAGACCAATCAAAGGCCCTATTCGGATTTCAAAAGATTTGCTACCACAGGACTATAGGGAAGTATTTCAGATAACAGAAGACGACAGTCAAGATAAAGAATACGTGAATCCGAAGCTACGTAATCAAGGCGCTCTTGAGACCCAATTTGAAGGGAAATACTCTTACGCATTTGCATTTCGTGCTTTAAAAATGGAAGGAAAAATTGCCAAGGATATACGGTTTCTTTATCGTGAAGATGATTCATCAGATTGGGTATTGAGCTTTAGAGCACCAATAAGAAATGAGTTGCTCCAGAGTGCTATTATTCCTTCATTTCGCGATCCACAGAATCAATTACGTCTCTCGAGTTGGACATGGTACGGGAAGCTCATGAAGCATCTTACAAGCAAGCATCAGGAATCAGGAGAGTTAAAGAGCGCTTTTATCGAAGTAGAAAAGGTTGCAGACCAAATATTTTCAAATGTGACCTCAGAAGTAATGCAATCTGCTTTAGATGTGGCTTTTCCAGGCACGACGCTTCATATTCAATTCAACCCAGAAGCGACAAAAACGGATTTGTATAAAAGTTGTCTGATCTATCTCGATGATGGTTTCAAATCACAACTTACGGAGAAAGGGTCGGGAATTCAGAGCGCTACGATTATTGGTTTATTCAACTATTACACGCGACATGTAAATACTGTCACCTCTGCACTGCTGTGTATCGAGGAACCGGAGGTCTATCTACATCCACATGCATGTAGAGTGATTAGCGACCGTTTGGATGATTTTCTAGAAAATGATCGAAATCAAGTCATAATTACTACGCATAGCGCTGAATTCATTAGAACAACAGCGGAAGATACCCAAATAATTCTAGTTAGAAAGAATAAACAGGATACAGAAGCTATTCCTATTGCAATAAAGTATTTTAAGCATCTTCTAATTGACAACAATAAAACTGAGCTGTTCTTTGCCGATAAAGTGGTTGTCTGTGAGGGATATGATGATTATGTGTTGAGAGCAATAGCCAACGAGTTGTTTCCCAAGAAGCTTGATGAACAAAATGTGTCGGTCGTATCAGTTTGTGGGAAAGATAATCTAAAATCGCTTGTAGGTCTTGTTCTGACGCTCGGCATAAAGTGTTTCCTTTTTTCTGATTTTGACTATTTAATCCGAGACAAAGGGACGGAGCGGGAGAAGTATGGTGCTAAAGCTCATGAATCGATTCAAAGCCTTGGTGAGTCGTTTTTTGCTCAAGGATGCTTATTTGGAGAAAATGGTCAAGAAGTCTTCCGCAGACTAGTGAAATTAAGAAGCGACTTGAAAAACAAAGAAGAAGAGGCGTTCTATACTGCAAAGACGGCACTGGAATTCAAGAGTGTCAATGTTTCACCAAAACTCGAATATCTGCGAAAAAACGGGGTGTGTATTTTGAATGGAGCGATTGAGCATCTATCGAAGGTTCCCTCGTTCCTTACTCCTGAAGACAACAAATTGAGCTTGGATAAGATATATGACATGAAGGCTCGTATTGCTTCTGGTGAGAAAATAAGTGACTTAATAGACACATCTGAGATAAGTGAGTTTCTGAGCGTGGTATTTGAACGTTAACAAGTTATAACTCTCCGCGGTAACAAACTGGACATGTGTTCGAGGTGCACTGATTACCTATGTTTCTGCTCGCTGCGGATGTTATCATCCACAGCCTGCCTTAGGGCGCATTGCCATGCGCCCCTACTCTGCGCAATTTGCATTTCTCTCTGCGCTCTCCGCATCCTCTGCGGTTTCCCGTGCCCCTGCTGAGAGCTTCTCAGCGTAATGCGAATCAAACTTGCCTCCGAACGCCTGCGCTGATATACTATCTGGAAGCGCGCTCGAAATAGGAAACCCGTATATGGAATATGAGACTGTCATCGGGCTGGAGGTTCATGCTCAGCTCCTCACTAAGAGCAAGATGTTCTGCCGCTGCAGCGCAGAATATGCCGACGCTACGCCCAACACCCATGTCTGCCCGGTCTGCCTGGGTATGCCCGGAGTGCTGCCCACTATCAATAAACGCGCCATTGAGTACGCTATAATGACCGCGCTGGCTCTGAACTGCTCTATCCCCGAGAACACCCGATTCGACCGCAAGAACTATCCCTACCCCGATTTAATGAAAGGGTATCAGATTTCGCAGTACGATAATCCGCTGTCGCAAAAAGGCTGGCTTACCATAGAGGTGGAAGGCGAGAGCAAGGAAATTGGCATTACCAGGGTGCATCAGGAGGAGGATGTCGCCAAGCTGGTGCACCGCACCGACCCCAGCGGCGAGTCCTACAGCCTGGTGGATGTCAATCGAGCCGGCGTGCCCCTGATGGAGATTGTCAGCGAGCCTGACATGCGTTCTCCCGAGGAGGCTCGCGAGTACCTGATGAAGCTGCGCAGCATACTTCAGTACCTCGGCGTGTCCACTGGCAATATGGAGGAGGGCAGCTTTCGCTGCGACGCCAATGTCAGCATCCGTCCTGCGGGCAGCAAAAAGTTCCTGTCCAAGGTCGAAGTCAAGAATATGAACAGCTTCAAGGCTGTTTATCGCGCCCTTGCCTACGAGGTGGAGCGGCAGCGCAAGGTGCTCGAAGAGGGCGGGCGTCTGGTTCAGGAGACCAGAGGGTGGGTGGAGGAGAAGGGTGCCACCGTATCTCAGCGGAGCAAAGAGCAAGCCCACGACTACCGCTATTTCCCCGAACCTGATTTACCGCCGCTGTCCGTCAGTCGCGAGTGGGTTGAGCAGATAAAAGCTCGCTTGCTCGAGCTGCCCGATGCGCGGCGCGACAGGTTTATGTCCCAACTCGGTTTGTCCCGATACGATGCCAGCCTTCTCACGGTATCGAAGGCAATGGCGGACTTTTTCGAGTCCTGCCTCGGGCTTATGCCGCAGGGCGCGGACGTGGAGAAGAGGGCGAAAACGGTGGCGAACTGGCTGCTGGGCGAGTTCAACAGGCTGCTCAATGCCACCGATACGGAAATTGAGAAATCAAGGCTGATGCCGCAGCATCTGGTGGAGATGCTCGACCTCATTGATAAAGGCACTCTGAGCACCAGCATGGCGAAAACGGTTTTCGAGGAGATGTTCCGCAGCGGTAAGAAGGCTCAGGAGATTGTGCAGGAAAAGGGATTGGCTCAGATAAGCAGTTCCTCGGAGCTGGATGGTATAATAGAGCAGGTGATAGCGGCTAATCCGCAGGCGGTGGCGGACTTCAGGCAGGGCAAGGAACAGGCGTTCAAGTTCTTGGTCGGTCAGGCGATGAAGGCGACCAAGGGGCAGGCGAACCCTCGAATAGTAAACGATTTATTAAGGAGGAAGCTGGCATAGATTCAGCCAGTGAAGCAGTAAAATGGCACCTATAGAAATAGCAGTAATAATCATAGCTGTGGCGCTGGTTGCCACTATACTCACTCAAATTCGCGGTGGGGGAATGAGCGGCATATTCGGTGGGGGCGGCGAGCAGGCATTCCGGACACGGAGGGGCATTGAGAAGACCCTTTTCCGGTTCACTATCGTACTGATTGTCGTCTTTATCGCTCTCTGCATATTGAGCGTAAGGTTAGCCTGATCTGGATAAAGCTGAGCATTCCGCGGGGGGCAGTCTTTGGGATTTGTCCCCCGAAAGTAAAACCATCGAAGGAGAGCAACTGAGGTGAAAAACTTGAAGACCTGGCTGATGGAGATAAGGGCTCCGTTTCTGCTGCTGACGCCCGTATCGGTGCTGGTGGGGGCATCCGTAGCGGTATATGAGAATTACCATATAAACTATTTTTATCCGGCGCTGGCGTTCGTGGGTGCTTTGCTGTCTCATATAGCCGTTAATGTTCTCAACGAGTACTTCGACTATAAAAGCGGCCTGGATTTTAAAACCGTGAAGACGCCTTTCAACGGTGGCAGCGGCGTGCTGCCGGCAGGGCTGCTGAATCCGCGACATGTATATATATTAGGTATCGCCTGCATCGCCGGCATCATCGCCATCGGCGGCTACTTTATATATGTCTACGGCACGATGATTATACCGATAGGCGTTTCCGGCATACTTATGATTTATTTCTATACTACCCATCTCACCAGGTCGCCCTTGTTATGTGCTATTGCGCCGGGTCTGGGCTTCGGCCCCCTGATGATCATGGGCACGTACTTTGTTCTCACCGGAACATATTCTCTGGCTGCCGGGCTCGCTTCCCTGGCTCCGGCTTTCCTGGTCAGCAACCTGCTTCTGCTCAACCAGTTCCCCGATGTTGAAGCTGATGCCTCGGTGAACCGGCGGCACTTCCCGATAGTGGTGGGTCGCAGGATAAGCTCCCTGATATACACTCAACTGGTGGTCGCAGCCTATATAGCCTTAATCGTCTCCGTACTGCTGGGATATTTTCATTACATGGCTCTGCTGGGGCTGCTGACCCTGCCGCTGGGTTTGATGGTGATGATAGGAGTGCGGAAATACCACGACCAGATAGAGAAGCTGGTGCCGGTCATGGGGCGCAATGTAATACTGACGCTCACGCTGCCTTTGCTTATGTCTATAGGCATGTTAATCGGGCACATTATGTAATTTGCAATTTGTGAGTAGATAAAGGGGCGACCCGCCTAGGGCGGGTCGCCTTTTTTTTGTGATACAATGATTGGTGCTGGCAGATTCTTCTATTCGGAGTGCCCGATAAGGATGTTATCCCAATAGATGGTGTTCATCATGCTCAGCCCGCCGTGATTCCTGAAGACCAGGACTTCGGTGTGGTAGGGTTTCCCCTTTGCATTGATGCCCTCTAGAACGAGCACACGACCACCTGTTGCTTGGGAGCCATTTAGAGTAATTGTTGGGAGCAAGCGACTGTCCACTATTGTAGGCGGCTCCGCCGGGAGCGTTGCCCAACCTCCCGCAGATTCCCAGAGTATCTGCGTATTCCCCATGTCATCTGCCAACTCCCCTAGACCTTTGAGGTCGTGAGCCTGAGCAAGAGCTACCGCCTTATCAAGCATTGCCGTGGCTTCGTCCATGCTGACCTCGGCGCTCTCGGCGTGGCTGCAGGCAATCCCTGCAGTAACCAGGATGGCTAGCAACAGTATCAGCAGCGTCTTCATAGCTCTTTCTCCTATAATAGTTCACAGTTGAAGCCAGGTGTCAGGTCCCAAACCGGCCAGTGGCATTCACCTACCTTTATGGTTATCATATAGGCGGCATAACGCTCGGACTGTCTGGCGTTACCCACCCATTTACAGCTGAATGTACCGGCAGCTATACCCTTGCTTATATCCCACTCGGCTGGGCAGATGGTGTGAGAAGCGCCTATGCTTACTCCCAAAACATTTACACTCAGACCTATAGATGAGCAATTTTGTGTTTGTATGTCTCCCTTTGGATCCCAGTCAACCCACTCCTGTGGCGCACTGGAAGCGCTTGCTACAGACTCGACCTTAGCCCAATGAAGCGCCCACACGGACTTGCTTTCAGCCGTACACCAATGTCGGAGGCTGTAGTAATCATATGTGGGGTCTAAGTTGCCTATGAGCTTGTAAGTCATGTAGCACTCATCGAGCCATCCGGTGGAGTTCTCAACGCGTGAAAAGCAATATTGGTCTACCAAACTCCAGTATGGCGGCCCGGTATATGGATAGACTGGGGTGTTGTTCAACCAGGCATTTACTACCTGGTCTCGCTGGGTTAAAGTGATACCATAGTAGTTATAATCATTGACCGCCTCTAGAGCTTCCCACATGCTTATGTAGTGGTTGCCATCCCAGTCATAGGCTGCCACACTGAAAGCTCCCGGGGTCATCTTGACAGCAGTAGGGTGCGTACCTCTGCTGCCTGTTTGAGAGGATACATCTGAGGTCATCTTAGCATTGGTAGGCGGGTTAGCAGGGCAGAAGGTGCTTATGACAGGCTCGACCTTGCCGTCCACCCA